>CAWUKD010000017.1:0-37390 GCA_963922815.1 uncultured Gammaproteobacteria bacterium | reverse complement strand
GACCTTCCATGCCTTCCATTTTACGCTCAAACTGTTCGAAGCGAACCAAAGCATCATCAATCTTGTTTTCATGAATCTGACGACGCACGTTCAAACGCGAATTCGTCGTATTGTGACGCATTAACAGAGCCTTTTGACGATTCTTGGCATCTGCGAGCTTTTCTTCCAGTCGGGCAATATCGTCGTTCAACTGGGACAGCCCGTCTTCAATGTGGTCGTAATCACCTTTCAGGGTGATTACCGAAGCACCCACCCGGCTTTTCTCGGCAAGCGCTGCTTTGGCCAGATCATCGCGACCCTTGCTGATGGCCAGCTCCGCTTTCTTGTGCCAGTCCGTCTCTGCTGCTTCCAGCGCTGTCAGCTTGCGATTTAACTGCTTCTTGTCGGCAATCGAACGAGCAGCCGCGGAACGCACTTCGACAAGCGTGTCTTCCATTTCCTGGATCATGAGCCGAACCAGTTTTTCAGGGTCCTCGGCTTTATCCAGAATGGAGTTGATGTTGGAATTAACAATGTCGGTGAATCTGGTAAAAATACCCATAGTGAATCCTCGTAGTTGGGTGTCTTGCGTTGGCTTTCACTAGGTATAAAGCAGTTTTCATGCCAGAATCAGCCGGCTATCTCTATTATATTGTTTTTAAACGAATTATTCAGATTTCTGCGAATTAATGGCAGCCAAAATCTGCGAATTTTTCTGAGTAAATTTAGTTTTTCACACTTATTTTTGGTTATTTTTGCCAATTTCTAGCATAATTAACCAATGCCATTAAACAAAACAGATCAAAACATCATCGGAGAGGCGCCTGCGTTCCTCCGGGCGCTTGAACACGCCTCCAGGGCCGCACAGCTCTCCAAACCGGTACTCATCATGGGAGAGCGTGGAACCGGTAAGGAGCTGTTTGCCAGTCGCGTCCACTTTCTATCCCCCCGATGGGAGCAGCCGCTGGTCAAACTGAACTGCGCGGCTCTGACAGAGAGCATTCTTGAATCGGAGTTGTTTGGCCATGAGGCCGGCGCATTCACCGGTGCGTCGAAGCGTCACATAGGAAGATTCGAGCGCGCCGACGGCGGTACGCTGTTCCTTGATGAACTCGGCACCATTCCAACACGCATGCAGGAAAAAATTCTGCGTGTCATCGAGTACGGCGAGTTTGAACGGGTCGGCGGCTCTGAAACGATTAACGTCGACGCGCGAATCGTGGGTGCCACCAACGCAGATTTGCCCAAACTGGCCGCCAATGATCAATTTCGCAGCGACCTCCTTGATCGCCTGGCCTTCGACGTCGTCTGGGTTCCGCCACTGCGCCGTCGCCGCGTGGATATTGGCACGCTCGCTACCTATTTCGCCGTTGGCATTACGAGTGAACTGGGCCGCCCTTACTTTCCTGGTTTCACTCCTGAAGCCGAGAATAAACTCATGACCTATCATTGGCCTGGTAACGTACGCGAACTGAAGAACGTCGTGGAACGCTCCGTCTACCGCAGCCCGGACGACGGCGAGGAAGTCGATACGATTATTCTGAATCCTTTTGAACAGGAAATAGTCGAGGGAAGTGAACTGGATGACACGATGCTTTCCTTAACCGGATACCGCACTCCAGCCGATGAGCCGTCACCCGAAGATACCCCGTCAGCGCAACCGCCAAGCGCAGTATCCGGCAACGCCCCCGAAACACCCGATACGTATCCGCTGGATCTGAAATCGGAAGTCGATGACCTCGAACGCCACCTGATTGAACGCGCGTTGAGGCATCATCGCTATCATCAGGGCCACACGGCCGAAGCGCTGGGATTGACCTATCACCAACTGCGCGCGTGTCTTAAAAAATACGACATTAACGTCAAGAAACTGGCTACCGCCTGACAGGCACTAAACCGGCAAGACCCCGTTATTACGACAGGCCGTCGTAGCAGGCCATCGATGGCCCACTGATTAGCGCCGGCCCATCTCCCGACAGGGTCACGTCGCAAATTCAGCGTCGATTCGACGCTTGAGCTGTTCGTATACCTCTTCGAACGCCTGCTCAATGCTGGCTTCAGGTGCTCGGGCCGGATCGGGTGTACTCCAGTGCAGTTTCGTCCAATTCCCCGGAAACAAGGGGCACTCCTCATTGGCTGCACGATCACAGACGGTGATCACCACGTCCAATGCTACGTCGACGTACTCATCCCACGACTGACTCACGGGGTTTGGCATATCGATACCGTGACGCCTTAGTGTCTCAATGGATTTCGGATGCACATACCCTTCGGGCTTGCTGCCGGCGCTAAACGCCCGGTGAGTATCGCCATAAAAGTGATTGATCAGCGCCTCAGCCATGATCGAACGACAGGAATTCCCCGTGCACAGCACTAATACTTTTTTCTTATTACTCATATCTGCACATCACCATGCCTTAACTGGAGAGCTTGCGACCCATGGATCACGCGACGGACTCGTCTAGCCGTAAACCGGTGTAAGGCGTCCCTTACTATCCCGGTCGTAAGGCGCCCAGCCTATGCCAACGAAGTGAATCAGTATCTCTGTGGATTTAGGCTTGATAGTGATCTCGACAAGCTCGACATCCTTGGTAGCAAACGTACCTTCCAGCGCCGTCACAGCCTCTTCAATCTCGACGGTCAACGCTTTTAATTTGTCAGCCAGGACCTCGATGGTTTCTTCCGCCCGCTCAACGTCACTGGACTCTTTTCGCGACGAACCCAACCGGCCCATGGCCGTTCGCATACGTGACGCCGAGGTGTAACTGACTTTTTTGCGTCCGAGCAATGTACCCAGAACGGCCGTACCGAAACTCAATACGGTATCGAGCTTTTTCTTCTTGGCCTGCTCTTGTTCTACCTCAAGTTTCTGCTGCGCCTTGCGCAAGCGCTCTTCGGCACTGGCAACTTTGGTGGCGTATTTGGCCCTCAGCTTGCCCACCGCCAGGTCGCGCTGCTCATTGGCAATCATTTGCAACCGCACGCGAAACTCGCCTTCCGTTTCACCGAATTCGGACACGGCCTTCAGCGGTTTGTACTGGTACAGCGTGATCGCATTGTCGTTACGCAGCCACCGTTTCATGAGTCGTGACCACGTCGTATAGCTTTTTACCTTGGCAATCGGACCGGCCACTTCGGCAAACTCCGCGGACTCGTCTTCAGCAGAATCCAGCAGCTCATCGAGTGACACATCAAGCGGCTCGGACTCTTCCCATTCAAGCGGCACCGGCGCATCTTCCACATGCCCGATCATTAAAAACTCTTTCTCCGCGTCGATGTGATATCTGGCGCTGGTATAAACAACTTCGGCCGCTCCCAGCACCGTCGGCTGATAAACCAGGTCGCCGCGATGAGGTTTACTCTGAGGTACAAAGTACTGGGTGATTTTGGGGTCCAGCGCGGGGGGCATGGATTCCGTACCCGCTTTTTCGATCTGCGCGGTTCTCGCCGCGGTCTTGTCTATCAACTCGGCCGACGCCTTTTCTTCGACCAACGTTGCCGCAGACGGCGGGTTCAGCTCATTGAGTCGCTTGATCTGATCGCGCGTCATCGGACCCGCGAGATAGGACATGACCCAACGCGTTCCGAAGACCACGTCTTCATCTTCGTGCACGTTGTGTAACAGAAAGCGGCGCTTCCCAAGTCCAGCCAGCGTTTGCTCCATCTTGCCGCGATCGAATTCACCGCTGCCGGCGGCTCCTTCCAGCCCCTCCATCACGCGCATTTTGTCGCGCTCGGTTTGCAGGCGGCCAATAAACCAGGTGCCGGTGTTGGACAAACCCTTGTAGTCCAGGTCAACCGGGTTCTGCGTAGACAGCACCAGACCCAGCCCAAAGGCTCGCGCCTGCTTTAGCAGCGTCAGCAGAAGTTTCTTGCTCGGCGGGTTTGCCGTAGGCGGCATGTAGCCGAAAATTTCGTCCATATATAAAATGGCGCGCAGGCTACCGGTGCCGGGCTGTGTTCGCATCCAGCTCAAAATGTCGCTCAGCAGCATGGTGACGAAGAACATGCGCTGCTCGTCTGACAGATGAGCAATAGACACCACCGACACCTTGGGCTTGCCTTCAGGCGTATGCAGCAGCCTGGCTGTATCCAGAGGCTCTCCGGTCATCCATGAGGCAAACCCCGGTGCGGCCAACAGGTTGTTGAGCTTCATGGCCAGAGCGAAGCGCTGCTTTGGATCAAAAAACGCATCCAACTCCATAACACCCACCTTGTCAATCGGCGGTTGCTGAATGGCGCTGATCAGTGAGCTGATATCGAGATTCTTTCCGATTCGCCAGTAGTGGTCGAGAATATTCGACAGCAGAATGTGTTCGCGCGACGTAATCGGATCAGAATCAACGCCAAGCAGCGCCAGAATGCCCGTTGCCGTCGCCTGCAGCTTGTCGGTGTACACGTCCTGGTCTTCAAGTACTTCTATCGGAGGCGCATTGAAGTTTTCCAGCACGGACAGCGGCCGACCCGCTGAACTGCCCGGCGTATAAATCGCAAAGTCCGTGGAGTCACGCAACCGCTTGATACGTTTGCCGTCCTGCCCCCATCCCTTCAGGCCTTTTTTCCACAGAGCCGCCTGACTCTTGCCAAACTCCCCGACCGTCTCTCCCTGACCGGCGGCCGCCTGCGGATCTACCCAGGGTGTAAACGCTTTGGCCGACAGCGTCGGGAACGTCAGCAGCACGTTGCCCATATCGCCTTTTGGGTCGATCGCGATCACGGGCACGTTATCCATCGCCGCTTCTTCGATAATGCCCACACCCAGACCTGTTTTACCGCTACCGGTCATGCCGATGATGACCGCGTGCGTCGTCAGGTCCTTGGCGTCATACAGCACCAGGTCATCGGTCATGTCACCGCTTGACGCGTCAATCTGTTTACCCAGATAAAATGAGCCCAGCTTTTCGTAGTCCTGCATCCGATAATCTCCCCAAATGATCGGGCAATTGTACCACCGGTAACGCGATTAACCGGTGCCAGTTAGCGAGAGACAACGTCCCGCCAAACGTAAAAGTGAGGGAGTGGCGACTCAGACCTGAAGCGGCCTGAGTCGCTTAAACCAGCTACCAGCCGCAGCTGCGACCGACGTTTTGCTCTTCGAGATACGTCATCAGCGGCTGGAAGTACTCGATAATCGCGGAGGCATCCATCTCTCGACCACCGGTCAGCTGCTCCAGCGCGTCCTGCCAGGGCTGACTCTGGCCCAGCTTCAGCATGTTCATAAATTTCTCGCCGGCGGCTTTGTTGTTGTAAATGGAACACTCGTGAAGCGGACCGTCAAATCCGGCTTCCTCGCACAGGGCCTTGTGAAACTGGAACTGCAGGATAAACGACAGGAAGTATCGGGTATAAGGCGTGTTACCCGGAATATGATACTTGGCACCCGGATCGAAGTCGGCTTCCGTACGCTCAATGGGCGGCTTGATGCCCTGATATTTTGTCCGTTGATCCCACCAGGCCGCGTTGTACTCGCCGGGCGCAGTTTTGCCGGAAAACACATCCCAGCGCCACTGGTCGACCAG
The DNA here is from genome assembly GCA_963922815.1 of uncultured Gammaproteobacteria bacterium. Taxonomy (GTDB): domain Bacteria; phylum Pseudomonadota; class Gammaproteobacteria; order Steroidobacterales; family SZUA-146; genus SZUA-146. The sequence continues at coordinate 31,892 of CAWUKD010000017.1, read as the reverse complement.
CTTGCCGAACGGCAAAAAGGCAATCTTGTCGAGCGCGGTCAGCATTTGCTGATTAATCACAACGCGCTCATTGGGCTTAACGTTACCGACAAGACCGATGCTCTCGAGGTAGTCGGGCGTCATCGACAATACGACCGTGTCGCCGATCGCCTCATGAAAACCATCGTGAGCGCCGCCTTTGAACATTGGGGGCTGATCGCGGTACATCAGGTAATAATAGATATGACCGAGCTCGTGGTAAATCGTGTACAGCTCTTCCGAATTGGGCTCGATACACATCTTGATGCGAACATCATCTTTGCCGTCAATCGGCCAGGCGCTGGCGTGACAGACCACTTCCCTGTCGCGGGGCTTGGTCAGCATTGATCGCTCATAAAACGTCGCGGGCAGACTGGGCATGCCAAGGGACGTGAAAAACTCCTCCGCCTGTTCTGTCATGCGGATCGCGTCCCATCCCTGGTCTACCAGCGACTGGGTGACGTCCAGACTGGCCTCTCCCGGATAGGGCTCCACCATCGGATAGACATTCGCCCACGTTTGCGACCACATATTGCCCAGAAGATGGGCGGGAATAGGTTCGTCGAGAGCAACCTTGTCTTCGCCATATTCCTCGGCCAGCGCCGCTCGTACGTGGCAGTGCAGCTGCTCATAAAGCGGTCGCACCTGTTGCCACAGGTTTTCGCTGACACGCTCAAACTCGTCGGCGTCCATGTCATAACCGGATTTCCAGAGCGAACCCAGATCCGAAAAGCCCAGCTCGTTCGCGCCGGCCTTGGTTAACTCGGTAAACCGCTCGTACAAAGGACGCATTTCGCGGGAAATAGTACGCCACCCGGTCCAGGCTTCCTGAAGCTCATCATAGTCGCGACTGGTTGCCAGCACGTTAGACAGCTCGCCAAGCGTCATGCAACTGCCGTCGTCCTTGCAGTACTTGCCTTTGCCGTACATCGAATCCATATCAACCGCTATCTGAGACAGCTCGGCGCGGTCCGTCGCATTATTTGGAGCGGGCATGACATTCTGGGTGCGAATCAGGTTCATGGCCCGCGCCAGCTCCCCATCGAGGTCGAGGTGGTTAAATCGTTTGCTTTCTTCGACGATACGGCTGCTGAACTCCAGCCCTTCTTCGCCCGCCGCTGCGGCCAGCGCAATGGTGTCTTGCGTAATATGCGTTTGTCTCAGCCACTCCGTTCGGGCCAGCTTCAGACCGAGTTCGGCGCTCTCTGCGTTTACGGTATCAATAAACGCCTGGGCGTCTTCAACGCTGCCCGCGGACATGCGGCTCTTGTTCGTCTGAGTATCTCCGTTCGAGGCGGCACAACCCGCTATGCCAAGCACCAGAAACGCCAACCCTGTATTTCGCACGATATTTTTCATCTCTAAACCTTTTCGTTGTGAAATGTGGAATCAATCTAGATCACGCCCTTTTTCATTGAGGCGCCTGGCGTTCACCAGCAGCAATCGAATGCGTGTGGAAAGTGCTACAGATATCGCTTTTTTATGATTTCGACGCAGAATACCAGTTCGACTGGCGTAATAAAAATCAGCGAAGATCACATTTCTGTAACCGGAGAATAGACGCTCAATGTCACCCACCACGGCCCACCCGGCGAAAGAATCCGACCTGAACGCCTTCCGGGTGACGGTTTTTAACCCCGTTACGAGCAAAATCAGCGCGTTCTGAAAGATACCAGCCCACGGAATGCCAGAGCTATGCCATAATCTGCCGTAATTTTGGGCACACTACCGGCCTACACATCCGGCTGCCGCCTTTCCTGACCACCGACTGTTCCTGGGAGAACACATGACAACCGCCGATACCTTTACCCCGCCAGCAGACGAAAAAACAATCTTCGGCCACCCGCGAGGTTTGGTGATTTTGTTCTTCACGGAAATGTGGGAACGATTTTCGTATTACGGAATGCGCGGCCTGCTCATTATTTACCTCACCCAGCATTTCTTATTCTCTGACGAAAAGTCGACCATCATCTATGGTGCATACACGGCCCTCGTGTATGTCATGACCATCGTGGGTGGTTCGCTCGCGGATAAATATCTTGGCTCCCGAAAAGCGGTTACCTACGGGGCCATACTCCTCGTGCTGGGACATTTCGGGATGGCGTTCGAGGGCTCCGGATCCAAAGAACTCATTTCGATCGGCGGTACCGAATATCAGGTTACGCTTGACGGTCGCGGTGGTGACGCCAACCAGGTTCTGGTGGGTGAGAGCGGCACCACATTCATCAGCTTTAGCGCTGACGGCAAAAATATGATCCTCGAGGATCCGGGTGCTATTGGCCTGCCCGCCACGATTCCAACCGACTCTTATACATCGCGCATCGTCACAGAAGAGCTGTACAAGCAGATTCTGTATCTCTCGTTGGCACTGATTATTGCCGGCGTCGGCTTTTTGAAGGCTAATATTTCGACCATCGTCGGGGCGCTTTACGTCGAAGGCGACCCTCGACGGGACTCCGGTTTTTCAATCTTTTATATGGGCATCAATCTGGGCTCCCTGATCTCTTCGTTTACGTGTGGAATCATAGGCATTGTTTGGGGCTGGAAGTGGGGCTTTGGGCTGGCTGGCATCGGCATGGTCGCCGGTCTCGTTGTGTTCCTGAAATATCAGCACTGGCTCGAAGGCAAGGCCGAGCCGCCGAACCCGGCAAAACTCAAAGAGCGCTTTCTCGGACCCATCAACTACGAGTGGATGTGCTACCTGGTCGGCGTACTGATTGTGGCCATCGCGATGTTCTTTGTCAGTCACCCGGACGGATTCGGAAAAATTCTCGGCCCCGTCGGCATCCTGATGCTCATGTTCCTGATCTTCTACGCCATCGTAAAATGTGAAGGCGACGAGCGGCAGCGAATGTTCGCCGCAACCTATTTCGTATTGGCACAAATTCCATTCTGGGCGCTGTTCGAGCAGGCCGGCTCATCGCTCAACCTGTTCACAGATCGCCTGGTCGACCGCGAAATGTTTGGCTGGTCAGTGCCCGCCCCGGTCTTCCAATCTCTGAACGCAGGGTTCATTGTCATCTTCGCCCCGATTCTGGCGTGGCTCTGGATCTTCTTGTCAAAACGACACCTTAATCCTTCCTCTCCAGTCAAGTTCGCGTTCGGCGTGTTTATGGCGGGCGCCGGATTCTTCGCGCTCATCGGCGGAATGAAGGCCTCTGGCGTTGACGGACTGACGCCGGTCTACTTCATCTTTCTGATTTACTGGATCCACACCATGGGTGAACTGATGCTGTCGCCCGTTGGCCTGTCGGCCGTAACCAAACTTGCGCCGGCACGCGTGGTCGGACTAACCATGGGCGCCTGGTTCCTGTACAGCGGGTTATCCAACTTTCTCGCGGGCGTCATTGCGCGCGGCACGGGTACAGAAACTCTGGGTGGACAGTTAACCAACGTCGCTGCAGCCAAAGCCGCGTACATCGATGTGTATTCGAATGTGGCATACGTAGCCATGGGTATTGCGCTGTTCATGCTACTGATATCACCGCTGATCAAGAAGTGGATGCGCGGCGCGGAATAGCCGCGTTACAAATTTCATTGCCTCCTGACGTGCCCACCGAGGCATGAGGAACAGTCGCCTGCGGTCCTTGGCCGCAGGCGTCTGGTAGATATGCCGTACGAAGCCAGTGTGTTCGTAAGGCGCTGATAACACAGCCATGGTTGGCTGGTACAAAGCGTGGCCTGACCACGCTAACAGGGAACAGACCGCAGAGGTGCCCGTGCTCCAGGCCGGGTACGGCCCCGTAATGCGCCGAACCTCTGCAACCATTCAGGGTCTCAATACATCGATTAATCGTCATACTCAGGGAGTTTTTATAATGCGACGCAACAATCGGATCTCAGCCACGCGCTGGATCACTGTCCTATTGATTTCCATGGGAATCGCGGCATGCGGTACGTCTGCTCCGATTGCCTCGTCCAAGGCACCCGACGCCAGGACAGCCGCTCCTTCGGATATATTCACGACGCCTTATCGTCTTGAGACGCTCGACAATGGCCTGACGGTCATGATCGTTCGGACCGACTATCCCGACATCGTCAATCTGCAGATGCCGATCCAAACCGGATCGCGCAACGAGGTTGAACCTGGCAAGTCCGGATTCGCCCATTTTTTTGAGCACATGATGTTTCGGGGTACCGAGAAGTTTCCGGCCGAAGTGTACACAGAGATTCTGAAAAACGCCGGTGCCGACCAGAACGCCTATACCACGGACGACTACACGAACTACCACGTCACGTTTACCAAACAGGATCTTGAGACCATTCTTGAGATCGAAGCGGATCGCTTCCAGAATCTTCAATACACCGAAGACGTGTTCCGCACCGAGGCCCAGGCCGTTAAAGGGGAGTATCTCAAAAACTCATCCAACCCGATCAGCAAGATTTTTGAAGTCATGCGCGACGCAAGCTTCAAGACTCACACATACAGCCATACCACCATGGGCTTCCTGCGCGACATTGAAGACATGCCGAATCAAATGGAATATTCGAAAGTCTTTTTTGATCGCTGGTATCGACCTGAAAAGTCTGCCGTCATTCTGACAGGTGATGTCGACCCTGATCATGCGATGCAGCTGATTAAAAAATACTTTGGTAGCTGGGAGCGCGGTTCCTTTGAAAGCGTCATCCCTGAAGAAGGGCCTCCGACAGGTCCGATATATGAACACATTGCCTGGGAAAACCCGACTCAGCCATGGCTGGTCATGGGCTTTCGCGGCCCCCGTTTCGACCCCGACACCAAAGCCATGCCGACCATGGACATTTTCAGCTCCATCTATCTGTCGCAGTCATCAAGCCTGTACCAGAAGCTGGTGGTAGAAGAACGGCTCGTCGACCAGTTTTTCCCCTACTTTCCGGATCGAAAAGATCCGAATCTGCTAATGATTGGCGCACGCCTCACCGACGCCGCCCATGCAGGTAAAGTACGCGACGCGATCAGCGATACTCTTGCAGACGCACGAGTTACCCCGATTGATGCAAACAAACTGGAACAAACCAAATCTCGCCTGCGCTATCAGTTTGCCGGCGGACTGGATAACTCCGAAGCCATCGGTGATCTGCTGGCGAGCTATATGCATTTTTCCAACGACCCGGAAGTCATCAACCAGGTCTACGCCCAGTACGCCGCGGTGACGCCAAAAGACCTGATCAAGTATGCAAATACATACTTTGTTGACGCAGGCCTGGTTCTCACCACGCTGGCTAACTCTGCCGACATGGAGGGCTTTGACCCTGAGCAGTCTATTGACAGCCTGGTTGCTACCCGCATGCCGCGCAAGGCGGAAGGCAGTACGGCCTCGGACAGCCTGGCGAAACGCATCGCCTCCTGGTCTACAGACAAACCGTCCAGTGGCGGCAATCACGCCAGCTATATACTTCAGCCATCAACGTCATCTCCGCTGATTGACGTTTCGCTGATCTTTGATGTCGGCGCGGCCGATGACCCGGCTGGCAAGAAAGGACTGGCCACGCTCACGGCAGCCATGATCTCCAACGCTGGCTCAAAAGCGTTTTCATACGAAGAGATAAACAAAGCCATGTACCCGATTGCCGCCAGTTTCGGCGCCCAGGTGGATAAAGAAATGACCACGCTGGCCGGAAGCGTGCACCGTGACAACCTGGACACCTGGTACACCCTGGTACGCAGTCAGCTACTGACGCCAGCTTTCGATGAGGAAGATTTTAACCGCATCAAAACCCGCGCCATTAATGCCGTACGCACAGACCTGGTCGGCAACAATGACGAAGAACTTGGCAAAGAAATGCTGTATCAGCGCATCTTCGGCAAGAACCATCCCTATGGGAGCTATAACGGCGGCAACAGCGACGATCTCGAGTCGATCACGCTGGAAGATGTGAGAGCATTCTACGCGCAGCACTACGGTTCGAGAGGACTGCGAGTCGGTATTTCCGGCGGCTACAGCGACGCGTTTTTGAAAACGATCAAACAGGACGTCGCCAGGCTGCCGGTCGGGCAAAGCTCTGTCGCTCCGTTCGCCCGGGCTACTCTGGATCAGGGTCGCAATGCCGTGATCATCGAAAAAGACACCCAGGCCGTTGCAGTGTCCTTCGGTTTCCCGATAGACGTGGTACGCGGTGACGATGACTGGGTCGCACTATGGCTCGTGCGCTCCTGGTTGGGAGAGCACCGCAGTTTCAATAGCCATCTGTTTGGTCGTATTCGTGAAGAGCGCGGCATGAACTACGGCGACTACGCCTACATTGAATACTTTCCACGCGGTATGTTCCTGACGCACCCCGACGCGAATCTCGCGCGACAGCAGCAGATCTTCCAGGTCTGGGTACGTCCGCTGCGCACCAATAACGACGCACACTTCGCGACTCGTGTTGCCATGTTCGAGTTGCAGAAGCTGATTGACGAAGGGCTGACGCCTGAACAGTTTGAAGCGTCCCGCAACTTCCTGCAGAAGTTCGTGAGCCTGCTGGTCAAGTCGCAGTCGCGGCAGCTGGGATACGCCCTGGACAGTGACTATTACAATACCGATGCGTTCACCAAGTACGTCCGTGACGGCCTGGCCAACCTGACCGTCGAAGACGTTAACCGGGTTATCCGCAAGCATTTGCAGACGGACAATATGGAATTCGTCTTCGTTGCCAAAGACGCCGTCAGCTTGCGACAAGCGTTGATGAACGACGGTGAATCCCCGATTACCTACAACGCGCCCAAACCCGAACTCGCCGAAGAAGACAGCGTGATTTCGGTATTGCCCCTGCGATTCAGAAATATTGATATCGTTAACGGTGAGGACGTGTTCAAGTAGTCTGTACGAACAGTAAGCTGAAACACCACGGCGCAGCCTTCACGGGTTGCGCCGTTTTTGATTAAGGAGGCTCCGCCGAAGCCGCTGAGGTAAAGCGTTACTCAGATGAAGCGCTGGCCGTGTCCGGCGTATCGCCACGGGTACCCACCCAGCGAGTCATGAACAATCCCAACTCATAGAGCGCGTACATCGGTATCGCCAAAAGAACCTGGGAAATAATATCCGGCGGCGTTAAAAACATGCCGAGGGTAAACGCCCCGATCAGAATATAGGGTCGTTTTTTGGCCAGCTGCTCGGGCGTGGTGATGCCGATCCATACCACCAGTACGGTGGCGACCGGTATTTCAAAGGCCAGACCAAACACCAGAAACAGTGCCAGCATGAAGTCCAGATACTGACTGATGTCGGTCATCATGACCGCTGTACCGGGCGTCACACCTACTACAAAATTAAACAGAATCGGAAACAGAACGAAGTAGACAAACGCAATCCCGAGATAGAACAAAACAATACTGCTGACGAGCAGTGGAACCGCCGCCCGCTTCTCACTCTTGTACAGGCCTGGCGCCACAAACCCCCAGATCTGATACAGCAGGAACGGCATGGCAAGGAAAAGGGCTGTAAAAAAAGACAGCTTGAACGGTGTCAGAAACGGCGAAATAACATTTGTGGCAATCATCGACGAATTGGGCGGAAGCTTCGCCGCTAACGGTGCGGACGCCAGCTCAAACAGACGCTTCCCAAACGGTACGATCAGAATAAACAGGGAGACAACCACAATCACGCTGCGCATTAGCATGCTGCGAAGTTCCATCAAATGGAACAACAGTGTTTGCGGCTCGTCGCTGGTTTGTTCCGGCTCTTTGCTCACGGATTGCTTTTGAAATCTGCGGCCTCGTCGGGAGACGCTTCGGCATGGGTCGGGTCAGGATAATCTGAACTTTCCGTGGATGGCATGGGCTCGTGTGGTTCTACTACATCGACATCGACATCGGCAACAGAATCGGTTGCGTCGGTATTCGAAGAAGTGTCCACAGCATCGTCAACCTTGCCGGCGTCACGCACAGTCTTGTCCAGGATGGAGTGGCCTTCGTCCAGAGTCTTTGCCGCATCGCGTAGCGGCTGAGCTGCCTGCTCAACTTCATGCTTGAGCTGCTTGAATTCTTTCAGGTCGACTTCACGCTCAAGTTCTGACTGAAATTCAGCCGCCATCTTGCGCCCGCGCCTGACCCAGCCACCCAGGGTGCGCGCAACCGCAGGCAAACGCTCGGGGCCCAGAATCAGCAAGCCGAGCACCGCCAGAAGAAAGAGTTCTGAAAAACCAACGTCAAAAAACATAGGGGGAGCGCTGAGAGGCGCTTAACGCTGTGAGGTCGAATCCGAAGTTTGATTTACCGAACTTTCGCTGTTCGAATCTTTGGTACTGATTTGCGCCGCTTCGGCCTTCTCTTCATCGGTCATCGCTTTGCGAAAACCCTTGATCGCTCCACCTACGTCGGAGCCCAGCCCTTTGAGTTTCTTGGTGCCGAACACCAGAACAACAATCAGCAAAATAAGAATCAAACTCGCTGGACTAATACCGCTAAACATATCTATTCTCCAATTCAGCGCACCGCGCGATCCCGTCGATCACCGCGGCGCACAGTATATCAAGTTGCGACGGTTGCGTTTCGGCACTGGGTCACGTCCACCGACCTTCGATCACCTCTCACCTTCGGGTGGCACATGCAGCCAAAAGGTCACAGGCCCGTCGTTGACCAGGCTCACCTGCATATCCGCACCGAATTGCCCGGTCTGAGTGTCAATGCCCGTGCGCCGCGCTTCATCGACAAAATAGTCGAAAAGGCGCTCGCCTTCGGCCGGCGCGGCTGCCGACGAGAAGCTGGGGCGCATGCCCTTGGCCGTATTGGCCGCGAGCGTAAATTGCGGCACCAGCAGCAAACTACCCCCGCAATCTGACACACTCAGATTCATTTTGCCTTCTTTGTCAGAGAAAACCCGATAACCCGTAAGCCTTTCGACGAGTCTTGCGGCCTGCGCCGGGCCATCGCCCTTCTCGACGCCTATCAAAGCGAGTAAGCCCTTGTTTATTTGACCAATTGTGTTATTTTCTACCGTAACGGTCGCGCGCGTAACGCGTTGAATTAGTGCTATCACTGCGAATTTGGACCTCTCTGGTTTCTCATCGTTCGCGGAGGCGATTGCGTGTGTAGGAAAAATCCTACACAGATTGTCGGAATCAGCCCCATCATTCTTAATAATCCATCCCGCATAATACTCCGGTACTCATCGGAAACGAGAGTGCGTTGGACGGAAAAACGGATTTATCAACCGCAGGAAGCGACACGGAAGACCCCGTCCTTTTTGGTTACTCAATCGCCTATTGCCAGGACGGCTTTGAACCCCAGCCTCGTGCTGGGGTTTTTTATTGCCTGGCAAGAACCCCATACCCCACTTTTGGCGATAATATTCGCTAATTAGTCACTATTTATTCCAATCTTGAATTTTGCTCTATTATTTCTTAACTCTTACAGAATTTACGACAATATTCGCCTCTACGAATCAATTTATTAATAAATGTGGGATTAGTGCGAAGATATTTTGCTTATTATTACTTCTAGTGGTGTTTATTACGATCCTGAGCTGAGAATTTACTCACCTATAGCCAGGCATCGGCGTATACGAACTCCACTCATCAATTGATCAACGTTTTAGCACTCAGCACTTTTAAACTTTTGTTCATATTGCCAAATAGTGACCCTATATCACTATTTGTGGGATTACTTTTCATGTCTCTTACAGTTTTTAGATGATTGTGGTTTATTTATTCACTCATGCAGCCCGGAGCTCCAGGACATAATAAACTACGCACAGACCGTCGCCGCGGTATGAATCCGGCTTCTCATCTGCTACAAATAGCGCTGAATTCACTGGACAAGAAAGGTCGATATGAAGCGCAGAGATTTCGTTGCAGGCTTGGGTCTTGGCACCCTTGCAACCTCCGTGGCCGCCTGCTCAAAGGCCGACACCACCAACTGCGAACCCGGCTCTTCCGGGAAAACCTTCAAATGGAACATGGTCACGTCCTGGCCACCGATGTTTCCAGGACTTGGAACCGGCGCGGACTATCTTGGCAAAGCCATTCAGGCCGCGAGCGGTGGGCGTATTCAGGTCAAAGTGTACGCCGCCGGGGAACTCGTCCCGGCTCTTGAGGTATTCGACGCAGTCGCCAGCGGCTCCGCGCAGCTGGGGCACACTGGCGCGTACTACTGGAAAGGCAAGTCTCCAGCCACACAGCTGTTTGGCGCAGTCCCGTTTGGCATGAACGCCACCGAGTTCGCCGGCTGGCTCTACGAAGCCGGTGGCCAGGCGCTCTACACCAAACTTTATGACCGGTTTAACCTGGTGCCCTTTCTCGCCGGTTTTTCAGGTGTTCAAATGGGCGGCTGGTTCAACCGTGAAATCAACTCTGTCGAAGACCTAAAGGGTCTCAAGATGCGTATCCCTGGCCTTGGGGGCGAGGTCTTTACGCGTGCCGGCGGCGTGTCAGTCAACCGACCCGGAGGAGAGATTTTCACGGCCCTGCAAACCGGCGACATCGATGCCACTGAGTGGGTTGGACCCTACAACGACCTGTCATTTGGCTTCTACAAAGCGGCCAGGTATTACTACTATCCGGGATGGCACGAGCCCAATGCGGCTCTGGAATGCATCGTCAATAAAGATGCGTACAACGAATTACCGGACGATCTTAAAGACATCGTGAGAATTGCCTGCGACTCCACCGCGCTGCGCATGCACGCTGAATACACCCGTAACAACCCGCGCGCTCTGAAGACTCTGGTAGACACGCACAACGTAGAATTGCGCGAATTTCCGCGCGACGTGCTGCAAAAACTTCAGGCACTTTCAGGTGAAGTACTCGACGAACTTTCGGCATCGGACGACGAGTTCCGCGAAATCTATGCGTCATACTCGTCGTTCTATAACGAAGTACGCGCATGGCACGACGTCTCGGAAGTGGCGTACTACAAGGCGCGTAACCTTTAGCCGTATACCTTATCGGGCAGCCAGGTGACCAGCTCCGGCCAGATGGACAGCACCAGCAGCAGCAGGAGCTGAATGAGTACAAAGGGCATGACGCCTTTGTAAATGGCTTTAGTGGGCAGCTCGGGCGGAGCAACGCCGCGAAGATAGAACAGTGCAAAGCCAAAAGGTGGCGTCAGAAACGAGGTTTGCAGATTGACGGCAATCATGACGCCGAGCCATACGGGATCCACGCCCATGGCGAGCAACACGGGCCCGACAATGGGCACCACTACGAACACGATCTCAATAAAATCGAGCACGAATCCCAGCAGGAACATGACCAGCATGACCACGATCAGAGCGCCCACCTTGCCACCGGGCAGATTGGTCAGCGCTTCGTGCACAACGTCATCGCCGCCAAATCCGCGAAACACAAGCGAGAAAACCGACGCACCCAGCAAAATCATGAACACCATGGCGCTCACCCGGGTGGTGCTGCGCATGACGTCTCTGAGACGATCCAGATTGAGCTGACGGCCGAGTAGCGCCAATACCAGAGCGCCTGCCGCACCAACGCCTGCGGCTTCTGTAGGCGACGCAATCCCGCTGATGATCGATCCGAGCACCGCCAGAATCAGAAACAGGGGTGGCACCAGAACCTTGATGACCCGCACCGTGAGCTCTCGACCGGAGATGGTGCTGCGTTCAATCGGCGGCATAGAGTCCGGTTTAAAAATGGCCATACCCACCAGATACAACATGTACATCAGCACCAGCAGCAGTCCGGGCACCAGCGCACCCATAAACAGGTCGCCCACCGATACGGCGTCCTGGGTAAAGCTGCCCTGCCGCCTCTGTGCCTCCTGATACGCCGAGGACAAGACGCTACCCAGCAGAACCAGAACAATGGACGGTGGAATAATCTGACCGAGCGTGCCGGACGCGCAAATGGTCCCGCTGGCGAGACCCGGATCGTACCCGCGCTTTAGCATGGTCGGCAGTGACAGCAGCCCCATGGTGACAACGGTCGCGCCAACAATGCCGGTACTGGCGGCCAGCAGCATACCGACCAGCGTTACCGCGATACCAAGCCCGCCGCGCATGCGGCCAAACAGCATGCCCAGCGTGTCGAGCAGTTCTTCAGCTATTCGCGCCCGTTCAAGCACTACGCCCATGAATACGAACATGGGTACGGCAACCAGGATCTCGTTCTTCATCACGTTGCCGTAGATTCGGCTGGGCATTGTGCCGAGCAGGGTGGCGTCAAACGAACCGGTGAGCAGGCCGATACCCGCAATGATCAGCGCCACGCCGGCCAGCGTAAAAGCCACGGGATAGCCGGCCATCAGCGTGATAATCACTGAAACAAACAAAAGCAGAGGAAACAGCGCAGCTTCCATTCAGACCTCCCGACTCTTGACGACGTCGGGCTGATCATCATCTGACGACCAGAGCCTCAGCACGATGGCAATGCCCTGCAGACACAGCAGGACACACGCGATCAGAATGCTGGTTTTCAACAGAGAAGGAAACGGAAACACCAGACCGCCGGTCTCGTGTGAACTCTCGCGCTCAGCCCACGAACGCAGCACGTACCCATACGAGGACCAGAACACAAAGCCAACGGTTGGAAGCAGCAAGAACAGCGTACCCAGCGTATCCACCCAACGCTTCCCAGTGCGCGTCATACCGCGATAGAAAACGTCAACGCGAACATGCTCATCGCTGCTCAAGGCATACGCCGCGCCCAACAGGAACACGAGGGCGTGTAAATAGACGCTGATTTCCTGGAGCCAGATCCACCCGATTTGAAACACGTGACGCAGCACCACAACAGCGGCTGTCGTCAGCACCATCAGGAGCGTACCCCAGGCGATTGCCCTTCCTACGCGTCGATTCAAAGAGTCGATAAAGTCTGCCAGACGCCGCACGATAAACCCGCCCTACAAACCCAGCATGATTTCACGCTCTTCGGGTGACGGATCGTAGTCGCGCTCGGGGTAATGCGCCTGAATCACTTTGAGAACGTCGTCGGCCGTATCCACGACACTGAACAGATCAAGGTCCTGCTCGGCAATGGCCCCTTCGTCCAGCAATGAAGCGCGGAACCAGTCAATCAGACCACTCCAGAATGGCGTGCCTACCAAAACGACGGGGATGCGTCGGGATTTTCCGGTCTGAATCAGGGTCAGGATTTCAGTGAGTTCGTCCATAGTGCCAAATCCGCCTGGCAGCACGACGTACGCGGACGCGTATTTCACAAACATGACCTTGCGGGAGAAAAAGTGCCGGTAGACCAGGTTCAGGTCCTGGTACGGGTTCGGCCGCTGTTCTCGAGGTAACTCAATATTGAGTCCGACGCTTTGAGATTTACCCGCGTAGGCTCCTTTATTGGCAGCTTCCATGATGCCGCCACCGCCACCTGTGACTACCGCAAACCCGTCATCCGACAGCCGGCGCCCAATGCTTTCGGCCAGCACATAATAGGGGTCTTCCGGCTTTGTCCGCGCCGAGCCAAACACGCTGACCGAAGGAGAAACGACTGACAGTTTTTCAAAACCGTCGACAAATTCCGCCATGATCTGAAAAATTTTCCACGACTCGCGACTGAGCAGTGCGTGATCAATAGCCTTCCCGTTGGAAGTCGGATTCGTCATAAACGTAGTCTCCTCTAGCGCCGCCAGAACGCGGGCGTGCATAACACGAGCAAGGTGAATATCTCGAGGCGTCCGAGCAGCATGGCCACGACAGACACCCACTTGGCCACGTCATTGACCGACGCAAAGCTGTTGGCTACGTCGCCCAGCCCGGGACCCAGATTATTAAGCGTGGCGGCGACCGCCGAAAACGCCGTAATCTGATCAAGTCCCGTCGTCATCAGTATCAGCATCATGACGCCAAACAGAACGACATAAACAGAAAAGAATCCCCACACCGCTTCGATGACACGATCGGGTACGGGCTTGGTACCCAGCTTAACGGGCGTTTCGGCACTTGGATGCACCAGCCTGAATAGCTCCCGCACCCCCTGCTTGTAAATCAGCAGCCAGCGCACCACTTTCATTCCGCCGCCAGTCGAGCCCGCGCACCCGCCAATAAAGCTGGCCAACAACAGCAGCAGCGGAATAGCACCGGGCCAGCTTGAAAATTCGGCCGTCGCAAATCCGGTAGTGGTACCAATCGACACCGCCTGAAAAACACTCTTGGTGACGGTCTCGGGAATCGTGCCGAAGGCATTCGAGAGCATCAGCGTTACGAATACAATGGTTGACACTATGGCCAGTACAAAAATGTAGGTGCGAAACTCCGGATCAAACAGATAGGCCGTGAGCTTGCCCTCTCGCCAGGCGGCAAAGTGCAGTGAAAAATTGACGCCGGCCACCAGCATGAAAAATATCGTAATCCATTCGATGGCCGGACTGTTGAAGTAGCCGATACTCTCGTCGTGCGTAGAGAACCCGCCAATGGCTACGGTGCTGAAGCTGTGAGAAATGGCATCAAACACGGTCATGCCGGCCGACCAGAATGCCACCGCACAAAACACCGTGATACCCAGATAGATATACCAGAGCGCTTTGGCGGTCTCGGTGATGCGCGGCGTCAGCTTGGAGTCCTTGATCGGTCCAGGCGTTTCCGCGCGGTACAGCTGCATACCACCAACGCCCAGCATGGGCAGCACGGCAACGGCCAGCACGATAATTCCCATGCCGCCTAACCACTGCAGCTGTTGGCGATAAAACAACAGCGCCTTGGGCAGATCATCCAGGTTTTCGATAACCGTGGCACCGGTTGTGGTCAGTCCGGACATGGACTCGAATACCGCGTCGGTAAATGACAGGCTGATGTGATCGTCGAGATACAGAGGCGCGGCCCCCACGAGGCCAAGCACCAGCCAGAACGACGCGACCACAATAAAACCATCGCGCAAACGCAGCTCGCGCCGGTGATGACGAACCGGCCACCATATCACCAGGCCCAGCGCGAAAATCAGAAAAAACGATTCGACGAACGCGTACCAGACACCCTCAGGATAGATAAAACTTACCACCAGCGGGGGCAACATGGCCGCACTGAAAATCATGAGCAGCAGACCGAGAATGCGCTGAATGACGTCAATGTTCATGATGAGCAGCTCACGGACATTAAAAGAAGGTCACGCCAACCTGAAACAGTTTTTCAATCTGGGGGATTTGCGTACGATCGGTTGCGAACAGAATGACGTGGTCATCCGCCTCGATCACGGTATCGTGGTGAGCGATAATGACATCGTCACCTCGCACCAGCGCACTGATCTGTACGTCCGGCGGCAGCGCGATGTCCTCGACAGCCCGACCCACGACTTTGGAACTTTTTTCATCGCCGTGTGCAATAGCTTCAAGCGCTTCCGCTGCACCCCGGCGAAGCGTGTGTACTTTGGCCACGTCGCCACGTCGCACATGAGCCAGCAGCGCACTGAGTGTGATTTGCTGCGGCGACAGCGCGATATCAATGGTTTCTGACTCGACCAGGTCTGCGTAGGCGGGCCGGTTAATCAGCGCCATCACCTTCTTGGCGCCCATGCGTTTGGCCAACATCGCAGACAGAATGTTGGCTTCTTCTGCATTGGTAACCGCCACAAATACGTCGGTGTGATCGATGTTTTCCTCGAGCAGCAGCTCCTGATCGGCAGCGTCCCCGTGTAGCACGATCGCGTTGTCGAGATGCTCCGACACCCATTTGGCGCGAGCGCGATCCCGTTCAATAATTTTTACCTGATTAGTGCGTTCGAGCGCGCGCGCCAGATTGAAACCAATGTTGCCACCACCGGCAATGACCACGCGACGAACCGGCGCTTCGAGTTTGCGCATTTCGCTCATCACCACGCGGATGTCTTTGCGTGCCGCGATGTAAAACACTTCGTCATTTTCCTGAATGACCGTGTTGCCTTCAGGCGTAATACTCTGGCCGTTGCGGTAGATGGCAGCTACCCGTGTGTCGGTATTCGGAATATGCTCTCTTAATGCATTTAACTCCTGCCCAACCAATAGCCCATCCTTGTGCGCCCGCAAACCGACCAGCCGAATTTTACCATCGGCAAATTCGAGGACCTGGAGCGCACCAGGATAGTGGATCAGGCGCTCAATATATTCGGTAACCAGACTTTCGGGACTGACCGCCACATCCACCGGCAGCGCGTCCTGAGCAAACAGCTTTTCATTCTTGATGTAAGCCGAGCTGCGTATGCGGGCGATCTTGGTGGGCGTGTGGTACAGGGTATAGGCCACCTGACACGCAATCATGTTGGTTTCATCGCTGTTGGTCAGCGCGATAATCATGGACGCATCACCGGCCCCGGCGCTTTCCAGCACGTCGGGGTGCGCCGCGTGCCCCTGCACCGTGCCGACATCAAGCCGGTCCTGCAGGTCGCGCAGAACCTCCTGGTCCATGTCAACTATGGTGACTTCATTGGCCTCTTCCTTGGCCAGATAATAAGCCACGGTAGAACCCACCTGACCTGCACCCAGAATAATTATTTTCACTGAATAACCTTTGGTTACCGTTGTCAGTTTGGTATAGAGATACTACAACACTTCAAGGTTTGCGTAGGACAATACCAGCTCTTTCATGCCAACTGACGCAAAGTTTACCTGAACCCGGGTTTGTGACCCCTGCCCGGCAAAGTTCAGAATCACGCCGTCGCCGAACTTCTTGTGCTGTACGCGCTGACCCAGCTGGAAGCCTTCGTGGGAAGTCGCGCCAAATCCGCTGGCCGGACGCGGGCTTCCCGCCACTTTGCCAGGACGATAAACGGGCCGACTGATCTGAACCTGCGGCCGGATCTCTTCCAGCAGCTCGCTCGGTAGTTCGGCCAAAAAGCGCGACGGCGCTGAATAATTATCCATTCCATGCAGTCGGCGCTGCTCGGCGTAAGTCAGATAGAGCTGCTGCATGGCCCGCGTGGTACCGACGTAGCAAAGCCTGCGCTCTTCCTCAAGACCCGCTGTATCCTGGAGTGAGCGCTGATGTGGAAACAGTCCATCTTCCATGCCAACGACGAACACGAGCGGAAATTCGAGCCCCTTGGCCGAATGCAGCGTCATCATCTGCACGCAGTCTTCCCACGCGGCTCCCTGGCCTTCTCCGGCCTCGAGACTCGCATGCGCTAAAAATGCGATCAGAGGCGGCAACTCATCTTCAATCTGCTCCGGATCAAACCCGCGTGCTGCGCTCACCAGTTCGTGAAGGTTCTCAACCCTGGCTTCACCTTTCTCGCTGCGGTCCTTTTCGTAGTGCGTGAGCAGCGTGCTCTCGTGCACAACATGTTCAACCTGCTCATGCAGATCGAGATTGGCAATGTCCTCTCGCATCTTGTTGATCAGTTCAATGAAACCACTGACAGCCCTGGCGGTGCGCGCGGCGAAACCATCAATCGCCAGCGCCCCGGCTGCGGCCCATAAAGACAGCCCCTGATCCCTTGCGTGAGCCCGAATACGGTCTACCGATTTTGCCCCGATGCCGCGGGTCGGCATATTGACGATACGGTCAAACGCCGTGTCGTCATCGCGATTGCTGGCCAGGCGCAAATACGCCAGCGCATCCTTGATTTCAGCGCGCTCGAAGAAGCGCAGTCCCCCGTACACCCGATACGGAATACGTAGATTGATCAGATATTCCTCAAATACCCGCGATTGCGCGTTAGAGCGGTACAGTATCGCCGCCTCACTGCGCTTGTTCCCCTGTTCAATCCAGTCGCGGATGCGCGAAACAACGAACTCGGCTTCATCACGTTCGTTGTAGGCTGCATAGATTCGGATCGGCTCGCCGCTCTTGCCCTCGGTCCACAAATTCTTGCCCATGCGCGATTCATTGCGGGCAATCAAGGCATTGGCTGCGGACAGTATGTTGCCCGTAGAACGGTAGTTCTGCTCCAGGCGAACGATGTGCGTGTTGGGAAAGTCTTTTTCGAAGCGGTAAATATGCTCAATGCGCGCGCCGCGCCATCGATAGATCGACTGGTCGTCGTCACCCACCACAAAGGGCACGCCCGTTTCACCTGCCAGCAGTCGCAGCCAGCGGTACTGAATGGTATTGGTGTCCTGAAACTCATCAACCAGCAGGTATTTAAAGCGCCGACGATAGTGCGCCAGAATCGTGTCGTTGTCCCGCCACAGTTCGTACGCCCGCAGCAGCAGTTCGGCAAAGTCGACTACACCGGCGCGATCGCAGGCTTCCTGATACGACCGATAGAATGACGCGAGCTGTCGTTTTACCGGATCGTCGTCAGGCGGGCCATCACCGGCGCGCCTGCACTCGTTTTTCTGACTGTTGATGTAACTGCGAACTTCTTTCGGGTCCCAGTTTCCATCCTCATGACCCAGACTCTTGAGCAGACGCTTGATAAAGCGAAGCTGGTCATCCGAATCCATAATCTGAAACGCCTGCGGCAAACCAACGTCTTTCCAGTGGATTCTCAACAGGCGATGAGCAATACCATGAAACGTACCCACCCACAGGTTGGCCGACGGCATACCCAGCAGAGACTCGATGCGTGAGCGCATCTCGGCGGCGGCTTTATTGGTAAAGGTGACGGCCAGAATACTGTGCGGCGATGCGCCTTTCTCAAGCATGAGCCAGGCGATTCGATGAATCAGAACACGTGTTTTACCGCTGCCCGCTCCGGCGAGTACCAGTACAGGCTGCAGGCTGGCCGAGACGGCTTCACGCTGCTGCGGATTCAGATCCAGTAGCGCAGCGGAGCGTCCGGGTTGCGCCGACGCTTCAGGCATTTGATGATCACTCATAGCACTATCCGAGGATACTCCTTTTCGCGACACGCTGACGCAACGTCTTCATCATGAAGTCCTGATCCGTTTTGTTCGTCAGCGAGCGTGGCGGCATCGTCTGCTACTGGTCTGACCGCAGAGCACCCGAAAGGTCTGGCAGGTTTGGGCCGGGAATTCACTAACACGCGATCAGTTGCCGCAAACAACCAGTTCGCTTTCACTTCCCCCCAATACCATCACAACTTCCTCGCATTGGGAAACGTTGAGATGCGGCGTACTCGACTCACCGCCGCACGGGAGTGCAGATGCCTGACTCATGGTGCCCATCATCAGCGGAGGCGGCGACCGGGAAAAATCCGGCATGCCGCGATTTTGTCTCTCGCCGCTGATGTCCGAATACAGGCTTGTCGCCATATCGCATGCGCGCTGCATTTGTTCATCATCGAATGTTCGACTCATGGCATCCATCGTTAATTTATTTCGCGCCGGGTCCCCACCGGCCATCACCGAGGCCATCGACCACGCAAACCCCATTTCCTGCGACGAACCGGCGCTGTCTCTTACAGCAATCAACTGCTCCTTGTAAATGGCATCCGAATTGGGGCCATCGGCCCGGGCACGTGAAAGCTTGCCGTAAAGGGCCGTGAGCTGATCCATGGCATACAGCGATCCGTTGATGGCTGCCTTGCGATACCAGTCGATGGCTTCCGCCGGCCGCGTCTTTTCGAGTCGCTGGGCCAGAAACTGCTGTGCCCACATGTCTTCGTTCTCGGCAAATGCCCTCAACGTGTCGTCGTCATACTGATCGTACGGCTGTTCGAGCAAAAGCACCCCGGTCTGATCCGAAAACGGATAGCCGTGCTCCAGCGACCATTTGGAAAATCTCTGTTCCATATCGTCGAGACCCAGTTCCGCCATAATGGAAAAAAAATCGGCCTGATTTTCCACCACAATGCGTCGCGGACCGGTATCTTCCTCGGGCTCCGACGGTTCGGGCTCTGTCATCGGTTCCGACTGGTTCTCGCCGTCAGTTGTCTCGGCAACCTGGGGTTCGACGGCAGCAACGCTTTCCACGGTTCCGGCGGGTTCAGTTGCATCTGGCGCAAACTGACTCCACAGCAATCCGGCGACCAGCGCCGCAATGACAAGACCAATTACAATTCGCATAGTGAGCTAGACTCCTGCCCGACTCGCAAACCACAGCGAGCCTAAATGATCGACCAACAACAAAGCGAACAGCAGCATCAGATACAGCACCGAATAGCTGAACGTTTTCATCGACAGTTCGTAACCCTGGTCGGACTGCATACGTAGCGCGTAGTATAAAAATCCGCCACCAAGCATCAGCGCTCCTGCCAGGTAAAACAAACTGCTCATCCCCGTCAGGTACGGGAATATCGTAATAACAATAAGGATGACGGTGTACAACAGCACCTGCAAGCTGGTGAATTTGACGCCGTGGGTGACCGGCAGCATCGGCACACCGGCGTTTGCGTAGTCATCTTTGCGAGCGATCGCAAGCGCCCAGAAGTGCGGAGGGGTCCAGGCGAAGATGATCAGAAACAGGATCAGGGCGTTCGCATCAATGGAGTTGGTCACCGCAACCCAGCCCAGCACCGGAGGTGCCGCACCTGCCGCCCCGCCAATCACAATGTTCTGCGGCGTCGCGTGCTTGAGATACATGGTGTAAATCACCGCGTAACCTATCAGGCTGGCAAACGTCAGCGCCGCCGTCAGCGGATTGACAAGCCACACCAGCATGACCATTGAGACCACCCCGAGCACCAGCGCAAAAATGAGTGCGTTGCGGGTAGGCAGCTGCCCGGTCGGTAACGGCCGGCGGTGCGTTCGATGCATTTTCTCATCGATGCGACGATCCACCACGTGGTTGATCACCGCCGCAGAAGCCGCCGCCAGGCCAATACCTAGCGTGCCAAACACCAGCGCAAGCCACTGAACGTCGGAGTCGGTTGCCAGCACCATGCCCACGATGGCCGTGAACACAATCAGCATAACCACCTTGGGCTTGGTGAGTTCTAAATAGCTGTCTATGCGGGATGTGGCGTTCATGAACGTATGCTAACGCACAAGCGGCAGGCGGCGCGCGCAGAAATTGGCACTGATCACGCTAATTAACAATAAAGCCGCGTTGCCATTGTGCGCCACGGCCCAGCTCAACGGCAGGGCCAGCTTGATAATAACGATCCCTATGGCGATTTGCGCAATCAGGAACACTTTGGTGGCCAAAGCCGCTCGCCGCGCATGAGTGCCGCCAAACCGCAGCAGCATGATGGACATCCACACCAGAAGCAGCGAGGCAACAATGGCGCCCAGTCGATGCGTGTAGTGAATAGCTACCCGGGCAGGATGCTCCAGAACCCCTCCTTCGTAATCAACACCGAGACCCCGCCACAATACGAAGCCCTCGGCATAATCCGCGCCTTCGGGAATCCACTGATTCTGACAGGTCGGAAAATCCGGGCACGACAGCGCGGCATAGTTTGTGGAGGTCCAGCCGCCGAGCATCATCTGAATAAACAGCGCAACCAGCCCTATCAGCGCTACCCGCATCAGCGGCCTGCGCTCTAGACGCTCGTTTCCGTCCAGACCATTAGCCTCCGGAAAGCGCGTTTGCCAGGCCAGCCAGACCAGCAGCCCCAGCGTCGACATGCCGCCCATCAAATGCGCCATTACAATGAGCGGTTTGAGCAGCAGCGTAACCGTCCACATGCCAAGCATGCCCTGAAAAATCACGAGGAACAGCAACGCTATCGGCACTTTGACCGGCTGCAGCGGATCTTGTCGCCTGCGGCGCAGCGCCCAGACGGCCAGACCGAGAATGAACAGCCCCAGCGTACTTGCCATGTAGCGGTGAATCATTTCCCGCCAGGCTTTGCCGGTTTCAACCGGCCGCTCGGGATACGCCTGATTGGCCTGCTCAATCTCTGCGCTTTCTACAGGAACCAGAAGCTGCCCGTAACAGCCTGGCCAGTCAGGACAGCCGAGTCCGGCGTCGGTCAGTCGCACCCATGCACCGGCAACGATTACCGTCAGCGCCAGTAGCGTTGTAAGCAGTACTGCCTGGTGATAACGCTTCATTATCCGATCCTCGAAATTTTCAACAGGTGCTTGATATCGTTGTACATCGGTCTGGGCTCGCTATCGTGGGCAAACATCATGGTCAGATTCCCAATAGGATCAACCAGGTAAATCTGCGCCCCCGAAGCCCGCCCGGAAGCTTCCAGAATGCTTGTGGCCATCTGCTCACTGTGCACAATATCCATACCCGGAAACGCCTGCTCCAGACGATTAACATCCACATCTGCCGTGACCACAAGTGCACGACTGATCCGGTCCAGATAGCGACCCAGCGACATGCGCACCTGACGCATCAACACCAGCGACGCTTCACAGTCCTCATTGCACTGGTCCGCCACGAACACCAGAGTCCATTTGCCGCGTAGCAGCGCTGACTCCTGAGCATCAACAAGATAGACGGGCTCGTTCACTTCAATCAGCACAGGGGGGTGTACCAGCTCCCCGTTCGCCTTGATTCCGGACGGCTTCCAGTTGATCACGCCGAAATACATCAGCCACGCCGCGATCAAAGGCAGAAAGAAAATGGCCACGAGCACCAGAAACGCTGTTCGACCCTTGCGTCGCTCCTGAACCGATACGCCAGATTCCGGTTGATTGTCGGCAGACGTCATGCTGTTTCCTCCGAAGATGTCGATCGTTTAAACGTAAAAACCAAGTAAAGCACAAGCAGCGTGATCGCCAGGGCAAACCACTGCATAGCGTAGCCAAAATGGGTTTCCGGCCCCAGACCACCCGGCTTCCACTCGCGAACAAATCCCTGTTCTACGTCGGGGTCCAGCAGCAGTTGCCAGCTGGCCACCGGCTGCTGCATCCACGCGCCGATCTCCGCGTGCTGTGGATACACCACGATTCGCGGCCAGCGCGTATCCTCACCGGCGTTGCCCTCCCCAAGCACCATGCCAGGCACCCAGAAAGGCTCGGCGCGACCGCGAATGACTACAGGCTCATCGCTGATCTCCAGGCCTTCAATCGCCAGGCGATCACCCGACCATACGCGCCATCCACGGTTTACCATCAAGAGGCGGTCGCTACCGCTCACGGCAAACGGCGTTAACACCTGATAGCCGGCCCGCTTATCAATGGAAAACCCGTCCATGATGATTTGCCGATCGGTATCAAAACGACCCTCGATCACCACTTCGCTGTAACGCTCCGGCATAATATCGAGCGACACGTCCCTGGCCGGCACGCCGGCGGCAAACGCTTCGAGCCGCGCTTTCTTTTGTCCGACCCTGTCCAGCTGCCAGAATCCCAGGCTGCACATCACGGCAATCAGAACCATGGTCAGCAGCGTCAGCGGCCATGAAAAGGAATTCACTTTAATACCCATTAACGCCTCGGCAAACCGCTTGATCGCCTGCGGATATTGCTTCACACTCTTTTCTGATTTTTGTCGGGTTACTGGACATGTTTAAATTATTTATCGTCGCCGTTTTGATTGTGATCCTGTACACACTGGGCTCGGCACTGTTCCACATGGCACGAGGAAAAGGTGATCCTGAACGCGTTGTGCGGGCGTTGACCTGGCGTATCGGATTGTCGTTTGCTCTGTTCCTGCTAATTGCACTTGCCTATCTGATGGGCTGGATAGAGCCGCAGCCCGTCGAATTTCTCTCGTCCCCGGACTAGAGCTCTGCTGCAGCAAGACTTCTTGCCCAATGGTTCCGAACCCGTAGCAGCAAACCCTCACGGCTCCGAGACATAAAAGGCGCTGCCAATGGCAGCGCCTTCGATTTATCGTGTTGCCGTCTTACGGCCGTGTGTACGGCCTATAAGATATACACAAAGATGAACAGGCCCAGCCAGACCACGTCCACAAAGTGCCAGTACCAGGCTACCGCTTCAAATCCAAAATGGTTTTCCGGACTAAAATGCCCTTTCAACACCCTCAGCCATATCACTACCAGCATGATCGACCCAAGCGTCACGTGAGCACCGTGGAACCCGGTTAACATGAAAAATGTTGAACCGTAGATGCCGGTTGACAGCTTAAGATTCAAATCCTGATACGCATGGGCATATTCGACCACCTGGAAGTACAGGAAGATGAAACCCAGCGCGAACGTCAGGAACAATCCAATATTCAACCATCGTCGGTCGTTACGCAGCAACGCGTGATGAGCGATCGTAATGGTGACACTACTCGTCAGCAGCAGCAGCGTGTTGACCAGAGGCAGCCCGAAGGGCCCCATTGTCTGGAAGTCGCCGCCGACGTTTTCAGGACCGTTGGTAGGCCATTCGGCCTCGTAGCCGGTCCACAGCAGCAGATTGGTAAAAAAGTTGCTACCTTCGCCGCCGAGCCAGGGCACGACCAGCTGCCGTGCGTAAAACAAAGCGCCAAAGAACGCGGCAAAAAACATCACTTCCGACATGATGAACCAGATCATTCCCATGCGGAACGAGCTGTCTTCTTTCGCGTGGAAGTAGCCTTTCACGCTCTCACGAATGACTTCGCCGAACCAGCCAAACAGCATGTACAGAATGCCGGCGACACCGGCAAACACCATGTATTTGCCAATGGCCCCGTCGTTCAGCCAGGTTCCTGCCCCGAACGTCATGAGGAACAGGGAAATGGAGCCAATGATTGGCCACTGACTGCCGTGAGGAACGTAATATTTTTCTGTTGCTTCAGACATAGTTAACCCTAATCTTGCAAGTTGGCAGCCGTCTGCTGCGGCTGTTTGGTAAAGAAAGTGTAAGATAATGTAATCAGGTCGACATCACCCGGCAGTTCCGGATCGACAATAAAGGTCACCGGCATCAGGCGCGCTTCTGTAGCCTCGAATACTTGCTCCGTGAAACAAAAGCACTCGGTTTTCTGGAAGTAGCGAGCGGCTACCCCTGGCGCCACGCTGGGCACAGCTTGCCCGGTTCGTGCTTCCGCCAGCTCGTTCCGGGCTTCGTACTCTATGGTGTAGAGCTTGCCCGGATGCACGCTCATGCGAGTCACTACCGGCTCAAATTCCCACGCACCGTTGGCGTTAACTGACGCCATAAACTCCACGTCCACCAAACGATTCATATCCGGAGCTTCCGTCACCACGGCGGCCTCATTCGAAACCTTGCCGTTGAGACCGGTGATGTCGCAAATGATATCGTACAGCGGGACCAGCAAATAGCCGAAACCGAACATCGCTGCGGTCAGTAGCAGCAATGATCCGGTCAGGCGCTTACTGGAAGCGCGGGTATCTGACTCTGGTGCTTCCATTATCTTCAGTTAATCGTGGTGTAAACAAATACGTAAAGTATGTACGTCCCGTAGACGCCCAGTGCGGCGCCTACAAGCCACCATACGTGACGTCTGATAGCCGCCTTACGCGTTTCATCCTGATCTTTCAATGCAATTTGCTCAGTCATGACAGTCAGAATCAATCGATACGCGGTGGCGTTTCAAAACTGTGATACGGCGCCGGTGAGGGCAGCGTCCACTCAAGACCGTGAGAGCCTTCCCACACGCGATCGCTGGCTTTCTCGCCGCCTCGCACGCACTTCCACACAATGTAGGCAAACAGCAGCTGGCTGAAGCCGAAGAAGAATGCGCCAACACTCGAAATCATATTGAAATCGGCAAACTGGGTCGCGTAGTCAGGGATGCGTCGCGGCATGCCTGCAAGACCCAGGAAGTGCTGAGGGAAGAACGTCACGTTGACAAAAATGGCCGACATCCAGAAGTGGATCTTGCCGAGCTTTTCGTCATACATGTTGCCTGACCATTTTGGCAGCCAGTAGTACACACCGGCCATGATGGCAAATACGGCACCCGGTACCAGAACGTAGTGGAAGTGAGCAACCACAAAGTACGTATCGTGATACTGGAAGTCAGCCGGAACAATTGCCAGCATCAGGCCGGAGAAACCGCCGATCGTAAACAGGAACACAAAGGCAACTGCGAACAGCATGGGCGTTTCAAACGTCATTGAGCCGCGCCACATCGTAGCCACCCAGTTAAATACCTTAACCCCTGTGGGAACCGCGATCATCATGGTAGCGAACATAAAGAACAACTCGCCAGACAGCGGCATGCCCACGGTAAACATGTGGTGAGCCCAAACGATGAACGACAGGAACGCGATACTGGCGGTGGCGTAGACCATCGCAGAATAGCCAAACAGTTTCTTGCGCGCGAACGTCGGAATAATCTCCGAGACGATACCGAACGCCGGCAGGATCATGATGTAAACCTCGGGGTGCCCGAAGAACCAGAAGATATGCTGGAACATAACCGGGTCACCGCCGCCGGCAGCGTTAAAGAAGCTGGTCGCGGCATAGTGATCGGTCAGGAGCATGGTGACCGCACCGGCCAGCACTGGCATAGCCAGAATCAGCAGGTAGGCCGTAATCAGCCAGGTCCAGGTGAACAGCGGCATTTTGAGCATGGTCATGCCAGGAGCACGCATGTTCATAATGGTCACAATCACGTTGATCGACCCCATGATGGACGAAATCCCCATCAGGTGGACGGACAGAATCAAAAACGGAAACGCGTTACCGGTCTGAAGCACCAGCGGCGGATACATCGTCCAGCCACCGGCCGGAGCACCACCTGCCATGAACAGCGTCGAAAACAGCATGGTGAACGCGAACGGAAGAATCCAGAAACTCCAGTTGTTCATACGCGGCAGCGCCATATCGGGCGCGCCCACCTGTAGCGGAATCATCCAGTTTGCCAAACCCACGAAAGCTGGCATAACACCACCAAAAATCATGAACAACGCATGCATGGTGGTCATCTGGTTGAAAAAGCCCGGGTCAACAAACTGCTGGCCCGGCTGGAACAATTCGGCGCGAATGACAAAAGCCATCGCTCCGCCGACGAAGAACATTGCCAGCGCGAACACCAGATACATGGTGCCGATGTCTTTGTGATTAGTCGCGAATACCCATCGACGCCAGCCTTTCTCGGGGCCGTGGTCGTGATGATCGTGCGCGTCTGCTGCTTGAGTGGTCATAGCCAGATATCTCCGTTATTTGCCGCGCAGTGCGGCCACATCAGCCGGCGACACGACATCGCCTACGCTGTTGCCTAATGCATTTCGTTCATAAGTAACTACTGCCGCGATGTCTTCATCGGACAATGTGCCGCCAAACGCCACCATCGCTGTACCCGGTACGCCATTCAGTACATTGTTAATATGCTTTTCAGCGGGTCCGGTAGCAATTTCACTGCCGGTCAGGGCTGGAAACGCAGGTGGTATACCGGCACCGTCCGCCTGGTGGCAAGCCATGCAATGAACCTGATAAACGGTTTCGCCGCGCTCAACCAGTGCCGCCATGTCCATCGCCTGTTCGGTCACTTCCTCAACCACGTCGGTAGTGGCCGCGATCATCGTGTCGGCAACCTCAACAACTTCTTCCACGACCGTAGTGACCGCTTCAGCCGCAGGCATGACTGACAGCGCACCTACTGAGGCAGAGTCGGAGGTCGAGGCCACCATTTCGGTGGTATCACCCTCTGAGTGCGATGCTACCCACTGAGCGTATTTATCTTCGCTGACAACTTCGACCACAATTGGCATGAAGCCATGGTCCCGTCCGCAGAGTTCGGAACACTGGCCGCGATAGGTGCCTTCTTCGTTGGCTTTGAACCACATGGTATTAATGAAGCCCGGGATTGCGTCCTTCTTGCCGCCCAGCTTTGGCACCCACCAGGCGTGAATCACGTCATTGGCGGTGAGCTTGATAACCACTTTCTTGCCAACGGGAACCACCATCGGACGATCAACATCCAGCAGGTAGTTTTCAACCGTGTTTACATCGATATTGCTGGCTTTTCGCCGTGCAATCGCTGACTCATCCGCAAGCTTCGAGAAAAACTCTACGCCTGACTCGGGGTACTTGTAATGCCAGTTCCATTGATACCCGGTAACCTCAACCGTGAGATCGGCGCCTGAATTGTCTTCGAGGTCGACCAGCACCTTGGCCGCAGGAAACGCCATGGCAACCAGAATAATGATAGGAATCGTGGTCCAGCCAATTTCAGCCGCGGTACTGTGGGTGAAGGTAGCCGGATCAGGGTGAACCGATTTTCGGTGTTTTATGATCGAAATGATCATCACACCGAAAACAAGCACACCGATGGCCACACACACCCAGAAAATAAGCATGTGCAGTTCAAAAATATCCTGGCCTACATCGGTCACGCTCTGGGGCATGTTCAATTCCCATGCGGCCAACGCCGGCAGACTTGAAATCGCCACCAATAGTGCAAACATGCGCTGAACAGAGCGCCCCAAAAATGTTCTCTTCATCGACTGGTCTCCCATTACCAACCAGTATTTAAAAAAATCGATCAATTTAGTCTGGTCGCCACAGACTCTTTATGCGTAATCCGGAACCAACGGAGCATGCCGTTGAGCCCTAAACCGCCTCCACCTGCGGAAGCGTTTCAACAGGGCCAACGAGAGTGGCCAGCCGTTTACTCAGCCCGACCCGCTCGGGTTCGGTTAAAAATTCACCAATCTCAAGTGTTTTCCCCATACAACTGACAATCAGTCGACTGGGATACGAAGCCACCCGAGCTGGCACCAGCTTGACTGCCGACCAGTAGCGCGGGAATTCTACCCGTTCTTCGACGTTTTGTACGCCTTTCTCTACAACTAGCTGATCATCGAAGACGCGAAGTACCTCCTTATAGCGCCCTCGTCGCATCGACAGGGACAGCGCATAGCCCACCGCTAGTAGCTCTATTCCAGCAAATGGCAGCACCAGCCAGAATCCGGCGAGCGCGAGACTGCCCGAAACCAGCAGCGTACCGACAACGAGCGAGCCCATGAACAAGCGCGCCTGATCCTCGTTTAACGCGCAATTTGGCGCGAGACTGAGGACCGTCAGAGGGGTGTCATTACGGCGGGATTGGCACGATTCCATCTTCGACTCATTCTAAATCGGGTAGGAAAATGCATCCTAGCCCAACCCCCTCTGAAAGGCAATCTGAGGGTGGCTAAATGATAATGATTATTATTATGATACAGCGACTTACCGACGCCGCTTATGTTGTATGTCGCGCTGCACAAGAGGATCTGCCCGGTGACCACTCCTCCGAGGCTACGGGTCGCCCTGCTCGTTCCTGAGTTTGTGGGCGAGGGCTTCGAGTGAAATACCCACGCCACCATCGGGACGACGCTGCTGGGTCATGCCGTCCCCTCGCCACGCCTGGCCAATGACAAGCTCTGCGGTCAGAGGTATCCGATCATCCTCGCGCAGCGCTTCCAGCTGCTGCAGGACGCGACGCCAAACCCCTCGTCCTGTCAGGCCCTTGCGCCGATCAGAGAACGCGTTGCCGATACCATGCGAGCGTAAATCCGCAAACATCGCCTCGACGGTTGAGTAGGTCAGCGTGTAGTTGTCCCGGTCCATGACCGGCTCCCGAAATCCGGCATATACCAGAGCGTCACCGACATCATGCATATCCGGAAACACGAGCGTATGAAACGGATGATCGGGATCTACAGCCTTCCAGGCTCTGTGAAGTTCTCGAAACGAATCCGGGCCGAGTGCCGAAAAATGCAAACAGGCGTCCGGGCGCATCAGGCCGTGCAAAGTGGCAAACAGTGCATTGAGATCATCACACAGCGGCACGTACAAATTGCTGAATACCAGATCAAAAGGATCCGACGTTACGGAAACTGCGTTGGGCGGGGTCACCTCGAATCTGACTCTCGCAGCGGTTTCTGTGCTCAGATCGCCGTGCATACGCTTCAGCAGGTCTTCGGCACTGTCGGTGACCGTAAATGAGGCCGTCGGAAAACGCTCACACAGCGTGATCAGGGACTCAGAACGCACGGCACCGAGAACAAGGACGTTGTCTGGCTGTAGCGTCAGAACAGACAGGCGCTCCAGAAGCTCGGATTCCACCCTTCCGGGCAGCTCGGTCCGATCAAAATACCGGCTGGCGCTGCGATTGCGCTGGTGGACCAGTGCCACACGATCGAATAATTCAGACATCCGTATATCTTACCTCGTCAGTGCCATGCGGTTGTGGCACATCGTGATCACGTGCTTCCCGTTCACGCACCGTTCTATGCTGATACTCGCGGTTCACGAACACACCCAGGGCCGGGCTGTCGACGCGACGCGCCTCGCTTTTAGTACTCCGCGTCGAACGGGGTTGTCAGTAACCCTGAGTGCATGGCTACGGCGCTCCAAAGTCACCGGCGAGTTTTACCACGATTTGGACAGTTATGCGGCTGTAATCCTTCGCGCCGGAACGCCAGACTGATGCGATGGCCATCAGAGATAACACCAGCAGGAAACATCTCGTCGCACGAATGGCTCGCAGTGGCCTGAAGACCCTGCGTATGTGGCTCGATCAGATCCCCGCGCGCTGCGTGGTGTGTGACGCCGTGGCAACCCGATCAAACCTGTGTCATCTCTGCCTGAGTGATCTGCCCCGCCTGACCAACGTCTGTCAGCGCTGCGCATTGCCGGTCCGCGGCAGTACGCTCTGCGGCCCCTGCATCGTAGCGCCACCGCCGTGGCGATCGATGACCTGCGCCGTGCCATATGAATCACCTTATGACGCTTTGATTGCACGGTTAAAATACCGCGGCAACCAAACCGTTATTCCAGCCATGAGCGCACTGCTGGTTGAAGCGCTTGAAAACAGGCCTCCTGCGTCTGTATTCGACGCGATCAACAACCCGACCCAACCATCTGCCGATGCAATCGTACCAGTACCGCTGCACCGATTGCGGCACTGGCAGCGGGGGTTTAATCAGTCGGCGGTGCTGGCAGCTGCAATTAATCAACACCTCAATCTGGACATCATCCACGCGCTGAGACGCCATCGCTATACCCGGACCCAAACGCACCTGAACGCACGTCAGCGCGTTTCCAATATCAAACGGGCGTTCAGCATCGACAGGCCCGTGAACGGCCGACACGTGGCGCTGCTTGACGACGTTGCAACTACCTGCGCAACGGCGGCAGAAGCTACCCGGGCACTGATTGACTCGGGCGCAGCCAGCGTACAAGTGTGGTCGTTTGCACGAGCCCGCAGCAAACACCCCTCGATTCTGGCGAGACGATCGACACGTGGCACCTGATAATTATCGGGACATAAAAAAACCCCCGACAGAAATCTGCCGGGGGTTTCTTGTATAGCGTGCCTACCGATTCAGGTCAGATGATCCCGATCAGGCAAAGCTCTTCGGTATACGAATCTTCTGACCGGGGAAAATCTTGTCAGGGTCTTCGATGACCTCGCGATTTGCTTCGAACAGCTCTTTGTACTTCATCGGGTCGCCATAAAAACGCTTGGCAATCTTGCTCAACGAATCACCGCTTTCGATGGTGTAGTACTCGACAGCCGCCATTTCGACCGCTGCCTGGGCCTGGGCTTTGGACTCTTCGATCACTTTCTTCGCCGCGGCCTGAGCGGCAGCCTGCGCATCTGCGCTGAGCGTAAGCTTATTGATGCTGACGTCCTTGACACCTTCAACGTTACCGACCATCAGAACCGATTTCTCAACGGCTTCAACGGAATTACACTCACCGCACAACTCCACGAATCCGTTGTCGTAAATGACTTCAAGGTTTTTGATGCCGGGGTTATTGGCTTCGAGCATTTCCGTAATTTTCTCGGCAGCATCTTCGTCGGTATTAAAAACGCGGCGACCAATATCTTTTACAAATCCAAACAAACTCATGAATGTTCTCCAATCTTGCTAAGTGACAACAGCTGACCAGCCGAGCGCAAAGTTCGCGCGCAGACAGCTGTCCGTTACACCAGAGTGTAATCCAAAACCAGCCCAAAAAATACGGCTGCACCCAGCCAGTTGTTGTTAAGAAATGCTACAAAACACTTCGCGGGCTCGCGATTCCGGATCAGCCACTGCTGATATAACGCCAGCAGTCCCGCCGCAATAAGACCCGTATTGTACCAACCGCCCAAGCCATTAATCGATCCGGCAACGTACAGCGCCAGCAGCGCTAAAGCATGAAAAACAAGCACGGCCAGTCGATCAAAACGACCAAACAGTACGGCGGTGGATTTGACGCCAATTTTCACATCGTCGACCCGGTCTACCATGGCGTAAGCCGTATCGTATGCCGTCGCCCAGCAGACGGTCGCGAAAAACAGCCACCAGCAGTCTGCAGCCAGCACCTGCCCGTGAGCGGCATAGCCAAGTGGTACACCCCACCCGAAAGCGACCCCCAGAAACAGCTGCGGCAGGTGCGTAAAGCGTTTCATGAACGGATA
>CAWUKD010000016.1:0-39392 GCA_963922815.1 uncultured Gammaproteobacteria bacterium | reverse complement strand
ACTCTGGTGACGACTACGATCTGGCCGGTTTTTGCGTCGGTGTCGTTGAAAAGAGCAAAATCATCACAGGCGAAAATATTCGCGAAGGCGATGCCATTATTGCCATTGCCTCCAGCGGCCCCCACTCAAACGGCTACTCACTGATCCGAAAGCTGCTGGATATGGCCAAAGATGAGGGACAGCCCGCTCCACCTGTCGACGAACTGCTCGCGCCCACGCGCATCTACGTCAAGCCGATGCTCAAACTGTTTGAACAACTACCGGTCAACGGACTGGCGCACATTACCGGAGGCGGCCTGCTCGAGAACATTCCGCGAGTACTGCCCGACGACGTGAGCGCTGCGCTGGATCTGAACACCTGGAAAATGCCTGACATCTTCGAATGGCTTCAAAATACTGGCAACATTACGCAGCACGAAATGCTTCGAACCTTTAACTGCGGCGTGGGAATGACAATATTCGTTCCCGCTGACCACGCCGACAGCGCGATTTCGCTGCTGATTGACTCCGGTGAATCGGCATGGCAAATCGGTGAGGTTCGTGCACGAGGCGGCAACGAAGCCCTGATACTGGAATCCTGAGTTTGCCCGACCGACCCCTTCGCATTACTGTCCTGTTGTCCGGCAGCGGCACGACGTTTGCTGCCATTGAATCGGCGTCAAGGCACCCGGATAGCGGGTACACCATTTCGCACGTCATCAGTGATTCGCCAACGGCATACGGACTCACCCGTGCCACGACAGCCGGCTGTACCGCGAACTGCGTGAACTATCGGGATTTTGACTCACGGGCGAACTTCAATGCCGCTCTTTTGGAAGCCGTCAAAGCAACCGAACCGGATCTGGTCGTTCTGGCGGGCTTTATGCGCATTGTCGATACGGAATTTGTTCAGGCGTTTGACGGCAAGTTACTGAATATTCACCCGTCGCTGCTGCCGGCGTATCCAGGCCTCAATACCTACGAGCGGGTGCTGGCCAGCGCCGACAAGGAACACGGAACCACGGTCCATTTTGTGAACGACGTTCTGGACGGCGGGCCGCTGATTGCCCAGGCGGTTGTCAATATAGAGGCCAGTGACACGCCTCAGGCGCTTTCAGCCCGCGTTCAGGCAGCCGAGCGTACGCTGTATCCCACGGTT
Organism: uncultured Gammaproteobacteria bacterium; assembly: GCA_963922815.1. Lineage (GTDB taxonomy): Bacteria > Pseudomonadota > Gammaproteobacteria > Steroidobacterales > SZUA-146 > SZUA-146. Next base: position 38,254 of record CAWUKD010000016.1, on the reverse strand, counting down.
ATCCACTGGTTTGCGAGCGGTCGCCTGAGGCAAAATGGCGGACAGGTCTGGCTCGACTCAAAACGGTTGGAACACCCCTTGCGGGGAACGGTCAATATACACAGTGAGGAGTATGAGTTACATGACTGAACGTAAGCTCAGAAACATAACCGGAGTATTGATTCTGCTGCTGGCTGCGGCCACGCTGACGCCTGCACACGCCGGTGACCGGCCTACACCGTTTATTGCGGTTTATGACGTGCATCACTCCGGTGCGCGGGTTGCCGAATCTACCGTCATGCTGACCCGCATTAATCGCGACGCTTACTCACTGTCGTCGACGACGCATCCGCGGGGATTCGCGTCACTGCTGCGCAAAACGCCCGTCATTGAACACTCGAGGTTTGAATTTACGCGATTCAACGAAATGCACGGCATCGACTACGAGTTTGATGATGGCTCGTCATCCGGCAAACGAAATCGTTCAATTCGGTTTGACTGGGAGTCCGGCGTTGCCACCAGCGTGTATCACGATGAGACCCACGAGGTGATACTCAATCAGGACGTGGGCGACCGACTGGCCATGCAGGCGCTGCTCATGCGCGACCTGGGCGAGGATGTTCTGCGGGACAGTTACCGGGTGCTGGATCGTGATGCAATCAAAACCTACAACTTTGACCATCTGGGCGAGGAATTGCTGGATACTCCAGCCGGTCGATTCCATACGATAAAACTCAGGCAGCAGCGCGAAGGATCGACGCGGTCGTACCATATCTGGCTGGCGCGTGAACACGACTTCGCCATCGTCAAAATGACCCAGTTCAAGAACGAAAAGCCGCGTACTGTGTTGACCGCCACGCGCATACAATCCGGCGTCGCCGACACCCTGAACTACGGATCCGACCGGCCCGACGAACGCGACGACGCGCCGTCTGATGAGGGCGTCAATGACGCTTCCGAGCTGGATGAGGCGGTAGAAAGCAGTGCGGACAAGGTCATCGATGTCAGTAAATCAGATCCGGCGCTGCCAGCGCTGCAGGAAGACCCCGAGAGCCGGTAGTCCGACCGCCGGTAAGCACCGGGCCTCGACCACCGTTTGACTGGCTTACTCATCACCAGACAGGTTATTAACCGCGTGGCAGTGTGACTCCGCGCTGCCCCTGATACTTGCCCGCACGATCTGCGTAGGATGTTTCACATTCTTCGTCCGACTCAAAGAACAGCATCTGGGCGACACCTTCATTCGCGTAGATCCGTGCCGGAAGCGGCGTTGTATTGGAAAATTCGAGCGTTACGTGCCCTTCCCACTCGGGCTCGAGCGGCGTCACATTCACTATGATTCCGCACCGCGCGTACGTCGACTTGCCAAGACACACCGTTAAAACATTGCGCGGGATGCGAAAATATTCAACGGTCCGGGCCAGCGCAAACGAATTGGGTGGAATGATACATTCGGAATTATTCATGTTGACGAAGCTGCTGGCGTCGAACGACTTGGGATCGACAATGGCCGAGTTGATGTTGGTAAAGATCTTGAATTCTTCCGCACAGCGGACGTCATAGCCATAGCTGGAGGTACCATAGGAAATCACTTTCTGATCGTTGACATGGCGAACCTGCCCCGGCTCAAACGGCTCAATCATGCCGTGATTTTCAGCCATTTTTCGAATCCAGCGATCTGATTTAATACTCACAGCACGTCCTCTTGATTAGCAGTTAGCGTTAATTGCGGGTCTTGATCGTAATAGGCGCGGAAATCTAACTGTCTTCCACCACAATGTTTGGAAACAGGCGGCTGTAGTCGGTGCCACCTGCCCTCAGTTTAGCGGCCGCTTTCATGGCCATGTGGCGATAGCGCGTAGACAGTTCGCTGTCCGGGTCCAGTGCCAGCGTCGGATTGCCGGCATCGACCTCCTCACGAATGCGAATATCGAGCGGCATCTTGCCCAAAAACGGAACAGAATCGGCATGCGCCATGAGTTCGCCACCGCCGGCACCAAAAATATTCGCCTCGTGACCGCATTTCGGACACAGATAGCCACTCATATTTTCGATGACGCCAAGCACGGGCACTTCCACCTTCTCAAACATCTTCAGTCCTTTGCGGGCATCGAGCAGCGCAATGTCCTGAGGCGTTGTCACAATAATCGCTCCGCTCACAGGCACCTGTTGCGACAGCGTTAACTGTATGTCTCCGGTACCGGGAGGCATATCCACAATCAGATAGTCGAGTTCGCCCCAGGCCGTGTCGTTCAGCAGCTGCCGCAGCGCCTGCGTGACCATCGGGCCCCTCCAGACCATCGGCTGATCCTCGTCAACCAGAAAACCAATCGACATACACAGCACGCCGTGGCCTTCGATAGGTTGAATAATCTTGCCGTCGTGACTCTTGGGCTGAACGTCTGCCACTCCGAGCATGCGTGGCACGCTTGGACCGTAGATGTCGGCATCGAGTATACCGACTGAGGCACCCTCCGCCGCCAGCGCGAGGGCCAGGTTAACCGCCGTTGTCGATTTTCCCACGCCACCTTTGGCAGACGCCACCGCAATAATGTTCTTGATTTCACCCAGCGGTTTAAGATTGCGTCGTACGGCATGGCTTTTAATTTTGGAAGTGATATGAATTCGCGACGCATCGACAGCGGGTATCTGCTGCTCGATTTGTGCGGCCAGGGCCGCAGCGCTGCGTCCAACAGGTACGCCAAATTCAATATCAATCTGATCGTTGCCTTCCGCATCCTGCCCCACGGCAACAGTTCCGATGTCTGACAGCGGTTTATCAAAAGGGTCCAGCACAAGAGCGCGGATTGGATCAACTAGGTCTTGCATAGGTCAGGTCACCTGCGATTGCGGTTTAATCGTGAATGTATCGGGCTAAAATCGGTCTGAAACGGGCCCGCGGCGTGCATTTTATACTCGTAACGACAGGCGTTGGCCAGTCCGCTAGGCGGATAACACGATTTGCCGGGCGACGCATCGCTTTCGGACCCTGCATTGTACGGTGTTTTACCCTCGGAGCCCTGGAGGATTTCAGGTCAGCTCAAAGTCACCTTTGACTGACGCCAGGCGGCGTAGCGCACCCTGGGCAGATTCAGGACTGTGACCCGCCCCCCAAAACGGCCTGTTCCGGCCATATCAACACGGCCAAGAATGTGAAAAATATCACAATTATGGCCGTAAGAAGTTGTTATATTTGCTACTATTATGTCTTATTACGCATAATCAGCAGACTGGCTACCACGGACCGGCAACCGTCTGTGCGTAACCCAGAATCTGGTGCCGCACAATTGCGGTCATCAGACCCAGGCACGACTTAATCAACCCGGTTGCAGCAACATCGCTGTTTTCCAATAACGCAGGTTTGAATGAAATTATTTAGCGGACTTCGTGCTGACAAGCTGGTCAATCAACTGATCACCATGCGACACCACGATACCCCGGAAGCCGAAAAGGTTATCGGGCGACTTGCCGCGCTCGGCGATGGTGCAACGCCAAAAATTATTGACGGTCTGGAACTGGCAAACAAATCGCAGATGGTGACGTTTGTCGACGTCTTGACCAACAACATCAACTCCAAAAATCTGGCGACGTTTGTTCGCGCGCTGGAACATTCAAATAAACGCGTATCAAGCGGCGTTACCTGGGCACTGTCTTCTTCGAAGAGTTTCGACCCCAACGAGCTGTTTGGCTTTCTGGAGGACGATACCATTCCACCGGCGCAGATTCTGAAAATAATGTCTGCGCACAAAGGCCGCATAAGCGTTCGTAAATTGTTGAGCGCCGCCTACAATCTTGAACATTCCGAAAAAGAAGTGGCCATGAAAATGGTTCAGGAAATGGCCAATGAGCAAATTGTGCCCGACCTGCTTGAACGCGTGTCCGGTAAAGATCCGTTAATTCGCCGCTATATCATTACCGCTCTGACCCGCTTCCCGGGACCGAAAGTTCAAAAAGCCATACAGGATCAACTCAGCGACCGTGATAACGAGGTCAAACAGGCGGCACTGTCTGCGCTGTCCAAAATGGGCAGCGACGTAGATATTACGATCATGTGTGAGCTTCTTCGGGACGACGACATCGACGTTCAGAATAAAGCCGTAGACGTTCTGGTGTCGGTTAACCATCCCGAGATTGTGAAACACATTTTACCGGCGCTGCAGGACGAAAATGAATACTCACGCCGGGCCGCCGTTGAAGTTCTCAACGAAGTCGCCAGCACCGAATCCATCAAGGATCTGTTGAATGCGCTGAAAGACAGCGACTGGTGGGTGCGCTCACGCGCCACGGACGCACTGGCCAAGATTGGCGGCGAGCGCGTTGTAGACGCCGTGCTGGAACTGATCAACGACGATGACGAACAGATACGTCGCGCCGCGATTGAAATACTGAACAGCACAAAATCGGATAAGGCCGTCAACTACCTGATCGGGGCCACCAAAGACCCCGACTGGTGGGTTCGCGAACGTGCCGTCGACGCGCTGGCGGAAATCGGCGACCAAAAGGCGCTGCCACCCATTATCGAAATGCTGGACGGCCACCCCAAATCGATTCCGGCGGCCCTGCGCGCCGTTGCGGAAATGGGCGCGGCTCAGCATCTGAAATTCGTGTTGCCGTTACTGTCGCGACGCGAGAAAGAAATCAAACTGGAAGCGGCCGCCGTGGTGACCCGACTGGCCGACGATGGGTCAGCCTCTGCCGCGGTGCAAATGCTAACGGCTGAAAGCAAGGATGAGGATCCTGCCGTTCAGGTGGCCATGAACCGCGCCATTGAAGACCTCGCCGCCCGTTTCTCGTCGACGCAGGTCGCTGCCAATCAGCAAGCGGCGCGACTTGCCGAACCCAACATGACGGTGCTCATCGACAATGCGCCTGAAGTTATCAAGGAAACCGCCAATCAGACACCCACGCTGGATATCGGCAAGCTCACCGCGGGCGACGTGATTGAAGGACGCTACAAGTTTATTCAGAACATCGGCAAGGGCGCCTTCGGTACGGTCATTCTGGTCGAAGACACGATTGTCTCCGAGCGCCTGGTACTGAAGTTCCTTAATCAGAATATCTCGTCCGACGAAGAGATGATGCAACGATTTGTTCACGAGCTGCGCTACTCGCGAAAGATTACGCACAAGAACGTCATTCGAATTTACGACTTCCTGAAGCTCGGCGGTCTCTACGCCATATCCATGGAGTACTTCCCGTCGCACACGCTGCGTGGAGAAATCAAAAATAACGAACCGGTACCAGTCAAGAAAGCCGCAGAAATCACGCGCGACATTGCGCTCGGCATGACGGTCGCGCATCACGTTGGCATTGTCCATCGCGATCTCAAACCGGCAAACGTTCTGGTTAATAATGACGGCATCGTCAAAGTTGTGGATTTCGGTGTCGCCGCGGCGCAATCCGGCGGGGACACCCAGCTCACCAAAACCGGATACGTTATCGGCTCGCCCAAATACATGGCGCCGGAACAGATTCTGGGCAAGAAAGTCGATCAGCGTGCGGACATTTACAGTCTTGGCGTCATCTTCTACGAACTGCTGGCGGGAGAACCGCCGTATACGGAAGGCGATCACATGGCTGTCATGTACCAGCACGTGCAGGGCGATTACACGCCTATCGAGGAGCGCAATCCCGATATCCCGGATTATGTTGTCAAAATTGTGAACAAGGTCCTCGCAGTTGATAAGGCAGAACGGTATCAATCTATGGAAGCATTCCGTACAGATCTTGAAGCCATCATAGGATAAGCCCCACACATGGCACGAATCGACGCCTTCTTAAAACTCGCCCTCGCCCAGGGGTGTTCAGACATCCATCTCGCGGTTGGCGTTCCTCCCATGCTGCGCATCAGCGGCGATCTGGTTCCGATCAAATTCCGGGAGCTCAAGGATATTGAGCTTGGCGGCTATTTCGACGAAATCCTGACCACCGTACAGCAGAAAAAATACGCCGAAGGCGACGATCTCGATTTTTCGTATGTGAGCGAAGACGGCGGCCGCTTTCGTGCCAATCTGTTTCACAAAGACACCGGGCCGGGCGCCGTGTTCAGACATATTCCGAACACCATTCCTGAAATGAGCAAGCTGGGCTTGCCGGAAGTGGTGCGAGACCTGACCGACCTGCATCAGGGCCTGGTGCTGGTGACCGGTGCCACAGGAACCGGCAAATCAACCACGCTGGCGTCAATGATTGACCACTTGAACAAGACGCGGCCGCTGAATATTCTGAGCCTGGAAGACCCGATCGAATTTGTTCACCCCAGTAAACGCTCTCAGGTAATCCAGCGCGAAGTCGGTACGCACCTGAATTCGTTTGCCGACGGCTTGCGGGCTGCGCTGCGCGAAGATCCGGATGTCATTCTGGTCGGCGAGATGCGCGACGCCGAAACCATATCCATGGCCATGACCGCGGCGGAAACCGGTCATCTGGTTTTGGGCACCATGCATACGACCGGCGCGGTCAAGTCGATCGATCGAATCCTCGATGCCCTGCCTTCTGATGAACGAGAGCAGGCGAAAAGTTTTTTGTCACAGAGCCTTCAGGCCGTAATTTCCCAGATCCTGGTCAAGACGCCGGACCGCAAAGGCCGCAAGGCCGTGCTCGAAATCATGGTAATGACCCGTGCCATCGCCAAGCTGATTGGTAACGATCAGACCCATCTGATTCCGTCACAGGTTCAAACCGGCAAACATCTGGGTATGCAGCTCATGGATCAGGCTTTGCTGGATGCCGTGTCGCACAAGCAGATCAATCCGGATGACGCCTACTTATACGCGGAGGATAAATCCAAGTTCGAGAAGTACGTAACCGACACCAGCATTCTTCCTCACCTGAAACTGCAGCAGGACAACTGAGACCCCACCCATGGCCGCGATCGACAAATACCTCAACATGATGATCGAGAACGATGGGTCAGACCTGCACATACTGGCGGGTGATCCACCTCGAATGCGCCAGTACGGCGACCTCAAAAATATTGCTGATACTCCGTTGTCTGCCAAACAGGCCGAAGAGATTATTGGCGAGATGCTCACGGGCCCGGCGCGGAAGCAACTGGAAGAACACGACGGCGCAGACTTCGCTTACGAGCTGGGTGACAAGGCGCGTTTTCGCGTCAATGTGTTCCGTCACCTGAATGGCATAGGCACGGTGATGAGGGCCATCCCTGGAGAAGCGCTCACGCTGAATAACATCAATGCCCCACGTGCCATACGCAATTTGTGCAATGAAAAACAGGGCCTCGTTCTGGTCACGGGTAAAACCGGCTCGGGCAAATCGACAACGCTTGCAGCCATGATCAACGAGATTAACGAAACCCGCAAAGGCCATATTCTGACGATTGAGGACCCGGTCGAATTCACCCACAAGCGCATCGGCTGTCTGATCAGTCAGCGTGAGGTGGGCGTACACACCAAGAGCTTCTCAGCCGCTCTGAAGTCCGCTCTTCGCGAAGACCCCGACGTGATTCTTGTTGGTGAGATGCGGGACCTTGAAACCATGAGCATTGCGGTCACGGCCGCTGAAACCGGTATCCTGGTTATGGGCACCCTGCACACCAACAGTGCGGCCGCGACGGTCGATCGCATTATCAACACTTTCCCGGCCGATAAGCAGGGTCACATACGCTCGATGCTGTCTACATCACTGCGTGGTGTTATCGCCCAGCAACTGTTGAAGCGTACCGACCAGAAAGGACGCGTTGCTGCCATGGAAATCATGATCAACAACTCCGCGATTGGCAACCTGATTCGTCAGGGCAAGCTGGACCAGATTGAGACCGCGATGCAGGGTGCCGCGCAGGCCGGTATGCAAACCATGGACAGCGCGCTGAAGCGGCTCGTGCAAAAACGCCAGATTACCGGTGAAGATGCTTATCTTCAGGCGAATCACAAGTCGGCCTTCAAGGAATTCGCTCCTCCGGGCGCCGAAGAATAGCCCCCACCCGCTGCGTCGAACACCCTCTGAAACGGAATTGAAAAAACCACGCTACCGGGGTGGTTTTGGCTGGCCTGTGGCATAATGACCGTCTAGCGATTCATAGCCACACCCTGCCCCCTGTTAGCGGCAGTCATTTGACTGGAAAACCATGCCCAAGCTTGATCACAAGATACTCATTTCCACCGCGCTCCCCTATGCCAACGGTCACTTGCACATCGGTCACATGGTCGGCTACGTCCAGTCCGACATCTGGGCCCGCTATCAGCGCCTGGTAGGCAACAGCTGTGTCAGCGTATGCGCCAGCGACGCCCACGGCACGCCGATCATGCTGAGGGCCGCTGAGGAAGGCATAGAGCCTGAAGATCTGGTCAACCGGATCCGGGAATCGCACATTCGGGATTTTGTCGATTTTCACGTCGACTTTGATGAGTTCTACACCACGCACTCGCCTGAAAACCGAGAGCTGGTGGAAGGCATTTTCAACCGTCTTGATGCGGCCGGTCACATCGATCGGCGCGTAATCACTCAGGCGTATGATGCCGAAAAGCAGATGTTCCTGCCTGATCGCTATGTGACCGGCACGTGTCCCAACTGCAAATCCCCCGACCAGTACGGGGACAACTGCGACAAGTGCAGCGCCACTTACGATCCTCTGGATCTGATTGACCCCGTTTCAAAAGTCTCGGGATCTGCACCCATCGCCAAGGAATCCGAGCACCTGTTTTTCAAACTGTCCGATTTTGAAAACGACCTGCGCCGCTGGCTGACGCCTGAAAAGCTCGACGAAGCCGTGCTCAACAAGCTGCTCGAATGGGTTGATGCCGGCCTCAGAGACTGGGACATTTCCCGCGACGCGCCCTACTTCGGGTTTAATATTCCAGGAACCGATAACAAGTTCTTCTACGTTTGGATGGATGCGCCGGTTGGTTATATGGCGAGCTTCAAGCACTATTGCGACAAACACAACCTGGACTTTGACGAGTACTGGAAGGTCGACAGTCCGCACGCGGTGTATCACTTTATCGGCAAGGACATTATTAATTTCCACTGCCTGTTCTGGCCGTCTGTCCTGAAAGGCGCAAACTACCGTATTCCAACGCAGGTCTTTGCCCACGGTCACCTGACGCTGAACAAGTCCAAGATGTCCAAATCCAAAGGCGAACTGATTGGCGCGCGAACCTATCTGAATCATCTCGATCCGGAAGCGCTTCGCTACTACTTCTTCACCAAACTGGGGCCTGGTATTGACGACCTGGATTTTAATGGCGAAGATTTTGTTGCCCGGGTCAACGCAGACCTCGTTAACAAGTTCGTCAACATTGCGAGTCGGTGTGCCGGGTTTATTTCGCGAAATTTTGACGGCATGCTTGCCAGCACTCTTGACGATGACGCGCTCTATCGGCGCTTTGTGGATGCCAGCGACGTCATCGATACCTGTTTTGCCGAACGTCGCTACTCCAGCGCCGCTCGCCGCATCATGGAACTGGCCGATGCCGCCAACCAGTATGTCGATCATCACAAGCCCTGGAAGCTCGTTAAGGAAGAAGGCCAGGAGGCCAAAGTTCACGCCGTATGTACTCAGGGTCTCAACATGTTTCGAGCGCTCCTGGTTTACCTCACTCCGGTGCTGCCCGGCCTTTCCGAACAGGCGGGAGAATTTCTGAATGCCCCCGTTACCTCATGGGACGATGTTAAAACGCCGCTTCTCGACCATCGCATTAATCGATTCAAGCCACTGAAGTCGCGCGTTGAGGCCAGGCACGTAGAAGCGATGATGCAGGAGGAACGCGAAAAAGCGGCCGACTCCGCTCCGAAACCCGCACCTGCGACGACCGGTAGCGACACCATCAGCATCGACGATTTTAAGAAAGTGGATTTGAGAGTGGTCAGAATTACGCACGCCGTCGCTGTTGAGGGTGCTGACAAACTGGTACAGCTCACGCTGGATCTCGGGGGCACAACCCGCAATGTGTTCGCCGGAATAAAGCGCAGCTATGATCCTGACAAACTGGTTGGCCGACTGACCGTTATGGTCGCCAACCTCGCCCCGCGAAAAATGCGCTTCGGAATTTCCGAAGGCATGGTGCTGGCGGCCAGCAATGACTCGGGCGTTTATATACTGTCGCCCGATAGCGGTGCCGAACCCGGCCAGCGGGTAACTTAACTCCCTGTACAGGCCCAATCAATCATGACCGAGCTCATGGCACTTTTGGTGGCGACCGTTTTGGTCAACAACTTCGTACTGGTGCAGTTTCTCGGGCTGTGCCCGTTCATGGGCGTTACCCAGCGTCTCGAAGGCACGCTGGGCATGTGTTTTGCGACCTTGTTCGTGTTAACGCTGGCTTCCGGTCTGAGCTGGTGCCTGAACCACTTCGTGCTGGCCCCGTTTGATCTTCAGTATCTCAGAATCATCTCGTTTATCGTGGTTATCGCCGCCGTTGTCCAGTTCACAGAAATCGCCGTGCGTGCCGCTTCTCCGCTGCTGCATCAGATACTCGGGATTTTTCTGCCTCTGATCACGACTAACTGCGCGGTGCTCGGCGTGGCCCTTCTCAACGTTCGGGAGCAACACAGCTTCGTGGAGTCTCTGTTTTTCGGCTTTGGTGCCGCCGCAGGTTTTTCACTCGTGCTGCTGGCACTTGCCGCCCAGCGCGAACGACTGGCTCTGGCCAACGTGCCCGCACCTTTTCGCGGCGCGGCCATAGGCCTGATCACCGCCGGCATCATGGCACTGGCCTTTATCGGCTTTTCCGGCATGGTGAGAGGCTAACGTGCTTGTCGCCATACTTAGCCTGACCGGCATGGCTCTGATCCTCGGAGGACTGCTGTATCTTGCGCATCGTCGATACACGCCGCGGTTCGAAGCGGCCGGAGACAGCGTGGTAGACAGCATCAACGCCCTGCTGCCTCAGACGCAGTGTGGCCAGTGTAACTTCCCGGGCTGTCGCCCCTATGCCGAAGCGATTGCCGCCAAAGAAGCCCCCATTAACCAGTGCCCTCCCGGAGGCGAAGCGACGATTCATTCACTCGCTGCGCTGTTGGGCCAGGACGCCTTGCCGCTGAACCCTGACAACGGCAATGAGGCGCCCCCAACGGTTGCGTTTATTCATGAGGATCTTTGCATTGGCTGTAAAAAGTGCATTCTGGCCTGTCCGGTGGACGCGATTGTCGGGGCGCCAAAACTCATGCACACCGTCATCGCGGCTGAGTGCACGGGCTGCGATCTGTGCGTAGAACCGTGCCCCGTCGACTGTATCGACATGATTGAACTACCGGAAACCGTCAATACATGGCGCACCGAACGACCAGCGGTGCCGTACTAATGGATGCGATATGCCTGCATGACTTCCCCGGTGGTCTGAAACTTGACCCGCGCAAGAGCGCCCAAACCAGCCGGCCAATCAGCGTGCTGCCAACGCCGGCCCGCGTCTGGATTCCCATGCTGCAGCATCGCGGCAAGCCTGCCCTGGTATGCGCCGAGGTTGGTCAGCACGTCGAAATTGGCACTCTGCTCGGGCGTGCCGACGGCGCTTTTAGCGCCAACGTACATGCCAGCCTTGCCGGCGTGATTACGGATATCTCGCCCAGAATCATTGCCCATCGTTCCGGCCTGACCAGCCAGTGTGTTGAAATTACGGCCTCTCCGGAGCAGCCGGTCTGCAGCGAGTTTCTGCTGGAGCATGATTATCATCTGGAAGATCCGAACATACTGCGCCGACGTGTGGCCGATGCCGGCATTGTAGGGCTCGGCGGAGCGTCCTTTCCTACTGCACTCAAACTGACTGCGGAAGCCGATCAGTCGCTGCACACGCTCGTGATTAACGGTGCCGAATGTGCGCCCTACATCAGCTGCGACGAATCACTGATGCGTGAGCACCCGGCGGACATCTTGCGCGGCGTGCAGATCCTGCTGCATATACTGCAGGTCAACCGCTGTCAGATTGCGCTCGAAGAAGACAAGACCGCGGCCATCGACGCCATCAAGTCGGCGCTCGAGGAAGTCGCCGATCCCAGACTGAAACTGTGCCTCGTTCATGCCAAGTACCCGGAAGGCGGCGAACGTCAGCTGATACAGGTTCTGTCCGGCGAAGAAATTCCAAGCGACGGTCTGCCGGTCGACATTGGCTATCTGTGCCACAACGTCGGTACGGCTCATGCCATTTTCAACATGGTGTGCGAAGGCAGAGCGCTGACGTCCCGTATCGTCACCGTGTGCGGCGACGGTGTCGCAAATCCTGGCAATGTTCTTGCGCCGGTGGGTACACCGATTCACGATCTGGTCGATTACTGTGGCGGGTTTGCGGACGGTGACCACAGACTGATTGTTGGCGGCCCGATGATGGGCTTTACTGTGCTGAACGACCAGGTACCGATCGACAAGGGCACCAACTGCATTCTGGTAATGCCTGAGTCACAGGCCCGCGAATTGTCGGCAACGATGCCGTGTATTCGGTGTGGTGCCTGCGAAGAGGTGTGCCCGGCAAGCCTGTTGCCGCAACAGCTTTATTATCACGCTCGCAGCGACCAGCACGATCGTCTGCCAAGCCTGAATTTGTTTGACTGCATTGAGTGCGGATGCTGTGACTACGTATGCCCCAGCAATTTGCCGCTGACCCAGTATTTCCGCTACGCGAAAGATCAGCTGTGGCTGAACATTCAGCAACAGCAAAAAGCCGGTGTTGCGCGAGAGCGATTTGAACAGCGCGAACAGCGTCTGCAACGGCAGCAGCAGGAACGTGACGAAGCGCGCGCGGCAAGAAAAAAAGCCGCCAGGGACGCCGCACAGAAAAAGGCTGATATACAAGCCGCTGTGGCCCGGGCCCAGGCCCGCAAGCAGACCGAGGGCAAGGATCCATGACGTTCGTTCAGGCACCCGCTCCTCACATTCGAAAGCGTCGATCGGTGAAGGCGATCATGTTCGAAGTGTGCGCCGCATTGGTTCCCGCGGCTCTGGTATACGTCTACTTCATGGGCCCGGGTCTGATTCTGAATGCTCTGGTTGCCGTCAGTGTTGCGCTGGCGTGCGAGTACGCCATGTTACGGCTGCGCAAACAGCCGGTTGCCCCGTTTCTAGGCGACGGAAGCGCGATTCTGGCGGCGCTGCTGTTGGCGTTTGCCCTGCCTCCCCTGACTCCATGGTGGGTCACTGCAACCGCCGCCGCGTTCGCGATGATCGTAGCCAAACATATCTACGGTGGCCTGGGATTTAATACGTTCAATCCGGCCATGGCGGGCTACGCGGTGGTGCTGGTGAGCTTCCCCACCGAGCTGTCCCTGTGGACAGCTCCCTACGGCTCAGGTGTAGACGCCTCGCATCTGAGCGTGCTTCAGTCGATCCAGGTGGTGTTAACAGGCGCCCTCCCGGATGCCGTGTCCTGGGATCAGCTCACGCAGGCGACACCCCTTGATACCGTCCAGATCGGGTTGACCCAGGGCGTGATGCTGAGCGAGCTCTTCTACGATCCGGCGCTTAGCCACTATGGCTCACAGCCGTGGATCGCCATCAATCTGGCTATCCTGGCAGGCGGTATCTGGCTCCTGGCCCGCAAGCTGATCAGCTGGCATATCCCGGCAGGCGTGCTTGCAGGAGTCGCCATTTCCGCTCTGGCCGGAAGAATTCTGGATAGCGATACCTACAGCCCGCTGATGTTTCATATGCTCAGTGGCAGCGTTTTACTCGGCGCCTTTTTTATCGCGACCGATCCCGTATCCGCTGCCACGAGTCGCAAAGGAAAGATCATTTATGCCGTTGGCATTGGCGTACTCGTATATTCCATCAGAGCCTGGGGCAGCTATCCCGACGGCGTCGCTTTCGCGGTACTATTTATGAATATGCTGGTCCCCCTTATCGATCACTTCACCATCCCGAGGGCTTACGGTCATGCGCGGTAGCGGAATCATGTCAATCGGTGTGTTTGCAGGAATGGCGCTGTTTGCGGCCATGATGCTGAACAAGATGCAGTACGGCTATAGCGAACGAATCGCCGCTAACGAACGCGCATGGGAAATGCGCCAGATCCGCGAAATTCTGAGCGACACGAACTACGATAACGATGTGTTCACGGATCTAATTTACGTTGAAAACGATACGCCGGACGCCCAGCTTCTGGGAAAAGACGATAATCCGTATATTTGTCGCGCCCGCCTGAAAAATCAGGCTCAGGCGGCCGTGCTTCAGGTTACCGCAGAAGACGGCTACAGCGGCCCGATCCGTCTGCTGGTCGGAATCAATGCCGACGGCACCCTGACCGGCGTGCGGATTGCGTCTCATCGGGAAACGCCGGGCCTCGGAGACAAAATCGAAGCGAAGAATACGGATTGGATTCTGCAGTTTGATGGTCGATCGCTGAGCAATCCTGACGTCGAAAGCTGGGCGGTTCGAAAAGACGGCGGAGAGTTTGACCAGATCACCGGTGCCACCGTCAGCCCTCGAGCTGTGGTTAAGGCGGTCAAGAATGCACTGACCTACTTCGAGACCAACCGCGACGTGATTTTTGCCCGTCCGGCCGATCCCGAACGTTCCGCCGGGGACGACGAGAATTAACATGGCCAGCAAGGACAACACCACGGTGACTCTCAACGCGAATGCACCGAGTCCCCCGCCACCGCCGATAGGCTCTGTCTGGCGCGATGGCGTGTGGCGCAATAATGCCGGTCTGGTGCAACTACTCGGACTGTGTCCGATGCTTGCCGTCACAACAACGCTCGCGTATGGGATAGGTCTTGGTATCGCCACGACGCTGGTGCTTGTCCTGTCCAACCTGCTGGTGTCTCTAACCCGCACAATCACAGCATCTTTTCTACGCATACCCGTGTACGTGTTGCTGATCGCCAGCCTGGTGACCGCCATCGATATTCTGCTACACGCCTACCTGTTTGAGCTACACCGCGTGCTGGGACTGTTTGTGCCTCTGATCGTGACGAACTGCGCTATCATCGCCAGAGCCGAGGCCTTTGCATCGCGCCAACCCGTTGGTCATTCGATGGTAGATGGTTTGGCTCACGGCATTGGTTTTACGCTTGTTCTCATGGTGCTGGGCTTTGCCCGCGAACTGATCGGTGCAGGTACGATATTTGCCGGCATGGACAGCCTGTTTGGTGCTGCCGCGTCGGGGTGGGCCGTATCGGTGCACAGCGGCTTTCTGCTGCTGATATTGCCACCGGGAGCCTTTTTGGCGCTCGGCATGCTGCTGGCGCTTCGCAACGTGTGGACCGCACGGGACGCCCGTCGCAGCGAGGCCACTGCCAGCCGCGCCGAATCGGTCGCCTGATACCGGCCACAGGATAGTCTGTTAACTATGAATCGTGATAAACGCATTGCCATTTTTGGCCGTTGGAAAGAAGCGAACCCGACGCCAACCACTGAGCTGGAATATGACAGCCCGTTTGAGCTGCTGATCGCCGTCATCCTGTCTGCACAGGCCACGGACGTTGGCGTTAACAAGGCGACAAAACACTTGTTCAAGGCCGCCAATACGCCAGACGCCATGGCGAAACTGGGGCTGACTCGAATTCGCAATTACATCAAAACGATTGGCCTGTTTAACACCAAGGCCAAAAACGTGCTTGCCACGTGCAGGCAGCTTGTTGACAAGCACGACGGAGAAGTACCGCAAACTCGTGAGGAACTCGAAGCCCTGCCCGGCGTGGGTCGTAAAACAGCCAACGTCATACTGAATACCGCGTTTGGGCAGCCGACCATTGCCGTAGACACCCATATTTTTCGCGTATCCAATCGCACCGGCATTGCGCCAGGAAAGAACGTTGTGGAAGTCGAAAAACGGCTGGTGCGTCTGGTGCCGGAAGAATTCAAAGTCGACGCACACCACTGGCTGATTCTTCATGGCCGCTATGTGTGCAAGGCGCGCACACCTCAATGCTACGACTGCCTGATTTCTGATTTGTGCGAATACCGAAAAAAGACGGTTAAGGAGTAGCCATGATGTTTGGTGACAATCGCGACAGTCTGCGTCAGATGTATCGGGACGCCTTGCAAAAAGCTGAAAGCGGGCGACCGATGACGGCACTGGAAACACAGATCGCTGATGTGATCAAAGACCACCCGGAATACCGCGAGGCCGTCATGCCTTCAGGCAAACACACTGACGACCCCCTCGACAAGGACTATCGGCCAGAGGCCGGACAGACAAATCCGTTTATGCACATGTCGTTACATCTGGCGGTCAGAGACCAGATTTCGACCAACAGACCCGTCGGTATTCGGGACGCGTTTGCCAGGCTATGTGAGTCCATGCAGGACGCGCACAAGGCCGAACACCGGCTTTGCGACCTCATGGGAGAGGAGCTTTGGCAGTCCCAGCGAGATCGACGCCCTCCCGACGAACAGCGCTACCTACAGCGGGTTTTGGCACTGGTAGCGGCCAAATAGCCGAAAACACTGCTGTTTTCCATTGGCAACAGCACCTGCCCGGCAAGTGTAATAAACTGGGTAGATAGCGGGTCAACTTACACAGAGATGGCTGGTGGGCTGCCTCCCGGAACTACGGAACAGGAATCATGGTGAAAAACTACGCTACCCAGGGTAATTATCCAGTCAGCGGAGCCGGACTTGGGCTACGTCGCGAACTGGTCAAGCCGTTGCAACAGCACACACCCGAAGAAATCGGTTTCTTCGAGGTCGCCCCCGAAAACTGGATGGGGCTCGGCGGCCGACTCAAGAAAGAGTTTCGTTCGTTTACCGAAAAACACGACTTTGTAACTCACGGCCTGTCTTTGTCCATTGGTTCACCGGCGCCGCTCGATGAGACCTTTCTCAGGAATCTGAAAGTCTTTCTTGACGAACATGACATCAAAGCCTACACCGAACATTTAAGCTATTGCTCTGACGATGGGCACCTGTATGACTTGCTGCCGATACCGTTCACGGACGAAGCGGTCACCTGGGTAGCCGACCGCGTAAAGCGCGTGCAGGATATTCTGGAACGGCAAATTGCGTTGGAAAATGTTTCCTACTACGCGGCGCCAGGACAGGAAATTCAGGAAATCGATTTTGTCCGCAACGTGCTCGACGAGTCCGGGTGCGGGCTGCTACTAGACGTCAATAATATTCTGGTCAACAGTATCAATCACCAGTACGACGCCATCGAGTATCTGCGTGCACTCCCGGCAGACAAAGTATTCTATTTCCATATCGCCGGACACTATGTCGAAGCCGAAGATCTGCGGGTAGATACGCATGGAAGCGATGTGTGCAGTGATGTGTGGACGTTACTTGACGCTGCCTACGATCACTGCGGCGTTGTTCCGACGCTGCTTGAGCGGGACTTCAACATCCCCGCCGTGCCCGAATTAATGAAAGAGATTCATCAGATTCGTGACGCCCAGACACGCTGGCATGAGCGCAATAGCCAGGCGCAGGTGAGTCATGGGTAAACGACCGGGGTTTCAACAGGCTCAGTACGAATTTGCGGCCCACATTCGCAACCCGTCCGTCGCTCGCGCTCCGGAGGACATCGAAGACCGCAGAATGGCCGTCTATCGAGAGCTGTTCTACAACAATGTCGAAGGATTCCTGAGTCGCTCGTTCCCTGTTATCCGCCGACTGTATTCTGACGAACGCTGGCATGCGATGGCACGTGACTACTTCGCCAATCACAAGAGTGAAACGCCCTACTTCCTCGAAATTCCAAAAGAGTTCCTGTCTTACCTGACCGAAGAGCGTGACGACCCGTCAGACCCGCCGTTCTTGCAGGAACTGGCCCACTACGAATGGGCGGAACTGGCGCTCTCCATTCTGGATGTCGATCTGAACGACCTTGAATTCAATCTCGACGGAGATCTGCTGGAACACATTCCTGTTTTGTCTCCGGCCGCGTGGTCATTGGCCTATCAGTACCCGGTGCACCAGATAAAGCCCGAATTCCAACCGGAATCACCTAACGAATTGCCGACCTTTATTGTCGTGTATCGTGATCGCGCCGATAAGGTCGGGTTTATAGAAATCAATTCTGTGACAGCGCGGTTACTGGAACTGATGAATCAGAATGACAACCAGACCGGTCGCCAGCTGCTGTCAGTCATTGTCGATGAAATAAATCACCCCACTCCGCAGGTCGTTATCGATGGCGGCTTGGAAATATTAAAAAACCTGCACGCCCACGACATTGTACTTGGCACGCGAACAACTCACTCTACAGGGGAAACTGACAATGGATAGACTGGTTGCACTATGGGAAGTGGTCACCAGACCACTGGACTACCTGAACGAATTCTTGCCGCAGCTGCTTTTGCGCCTGATACTGGCTTACGAATTCTGGGAAGCCGGCGTCATGAAATATGCCGGCAATAACTGGTTTTCCGGAATCAAGGATTCGTTTCCTTTTCCGTTCAACATTATCAACACCGACTTCTCCTGGTTCCTGGCCACCTGGTCCGAGCTAATCGGCGCGGTGCTGCTGGTCTTCGGATTGTTCACGCGATTTGCTTCGGCAACCCTGATCATTCTCACCATTGTCGCCGCTTTGGCGGTGCACTGGCCGGAAAGCTATTCGTCGCTTGGCGAACTGTGGGAAGGCTATGCCATTACCAGCAAGAACGGCTCCGGCAACTTTAAGCTGCCGCTGCTGTACCTGATCATGTTCCTGCCGCTGCTGTTTGGCGGTGCTGGAAAACTGAGCCTGGATCACTTTTTGAAAAAGTACTTCGACTAACAGAGCACAACCTGAAAGCGCGCGGCAACCTGGGTTGCTCGCGCGCTTTTTTCTGCCTGCCGGTGGCTCATCTGCGGGCGTGACCTCGACAGCGGCGGCCAAACTCGCTTTAAACGGACTCGATAAGCTTAGATGTACAGGCTAACGTTACGTAACCCGGCCAGCGTTTGCCCTATTTATCCACTCAAGCTAGCATGTAGTCACCGGGCCATGCTCCTGAAAATCATCGTGACATTGAAGAACAAAGCCAAATGATTCAGCAGTTTGCCGATTGCCGCCTGAACACAGGCAGCCGCGAGCTGATACGCGGCGGACAGCCGGTTGCAATCGAACCGCGAACGTTCGACCTGCTCGTCTATCTGGTAAAAAACCGCGATCGCGCCGTTGGCAAGGATGAGCTACAGGAAAAGGTTTGGGGCACGATCGTTTCAGACACGGCCTTAACGCGATCGGTAATGAAACTCAGAAAAGCCCTGGGCGACCCGACCAGCGAAGCCAAAATCATTAAAACTGTTCCCCGTTACGGCTACCGCTTCGTCGCCGGTATCAACGAAGCACCTGCCGCCGCCACGGAGACGGGATCTCAGGACCGAATCACCGGAATCGCCGTATTGCCCCTGGTAAATATGAGTGATGATTCCGGCAATGACTATTTCAGCGACGGTATTGCTGAAGAAATATTGAATCTTCTGGCCAGGTTTCCGGGCCTTCGGGTAGCGTCCCGCACGTCGTCGTTCGCGTTAAAAGACAGCAACATGGGCGTGCCGGAGATCGCCGAAAAACTCGGTGTAGATATCATATTGGAAGGCAGCGTCCGCAAGGCCGGTAACCGGGTGCGAATTACCATGCAGCTTATCGATGCGAAGCAGGATGCCCACCTCTGGAGCGAAATATATGATCGCGAGCTGGATGACATCTTCGCCATCCAGTCGGAAATTGCCTCGAAGGTAGTCGCCGCTATAGTGCGTGGTGAAGCCGGTCCTATACCGGTCGAGGGAAATACTCGCAGCCCGAAAGCATACGACTACTATCTTCGTGGTCGAAAGCTGTTTAACGATTGGCAAGGACATAGCGTACGTCAGTCTATCGCGATGTTTGAAAAGGCCATCGACATCGATCCGCACTACGCCAAAGCCTGGGCCGGCATTGCCAATTCAGCGGTCATGCTTCACATGTGGTGGGAAGCCTCCGAGGCGCACATGGAACTCGCCAATAGCGCGAGCCTGCGCGCTCTTGAGTATGGAGCCGGGTCATCAGAAGCGCATACAGCTCGGGGTTTTGCTCTTACCATCATGCAGGAGTTTGGCCAGGCGGTTGAAGAATTTGAAACCGCGCTGGAACTGGATCCGCTTTACTATGAGGCCTGGTATCTGTACGGCCGCGCCCGGTTTGCGCAAGGCGAACTGGCCGAATCGGCTCGCCTTTTCGAAGAAGCGGCCGGTGTCCGACCGGATGATGCCGTGGCGATTGCACTGGCCGGGAATTCGTATGAGGCCATGAGTGATGCCGAGAACGCGGTGCGTTGTTGCACAGAGGCCGTGAGGCGAGCGGAGGCCCATCTTGTCCTGAACCCGGGCGATACGCGCGTGCTGGCATTGGGGGCCACCTGCCTGCAGGTGATCGGCGACCCGCTGACTGGCACGGAATGGGTAGAGCGGGCACTGGCCATTGCACCAGACGATTTATCGGTGCTCCACAATTCAGGCTGCTTTTTTGCGTCGATCAATGACATTGACCGGGCGCTGGACATTTTCGAGCGCCGATTCGAACTCGGTGACGCCTATATGGACTGGATTGACAAAGATTCAGACTTCGACTCAATTCGCGATCATCCTAGATTCAAGGCGATGATTGCGGGGCAGTTGCGCCGTGGCCAACCGCCCTCGGACTGAACAAGCCGCGTTCATACTGATCCGCCGGTCGGAATGACCGGACGCACTGCAACGAACATAACCGGATACACACGATGACAACCTATATAAAACTATTAACGCCCCTGTTCCTCGCGTATGCGCTCATGTCCTGCGCAGCGAATCCAACAGGCGAGCGGGCAAATCCAGGCGGTGTGAATACCTACGACGCTCAGTTGGCTAAAGATCTGGGAGCTGATGAATACGGCATGCGCTCATACGTTTTGGTGATTTTGAAAACCGGCCCTGCCGACATTACCGATGAGGCGCTCAGGCAAGAGCTGTTTGCCGGCCATTTCTCCAACATGACTTCACTCGCCGAGCGCGAACTGCTGGTACTCGCCGGTCCGTTTATAGAAGGCGGTGATAAACGTGGCCTGTTCGTATTCAACGTCCCCACCATCGCTCAGGCAAAAGAACTGGTCAGCACCGATCCTGCCGTAGCAGCCGGCATCTTTACAGCTGAATACACTCGCTACTATGGATCGGCGGCGCTTATGGCGATTAATGATCTGCACGCAAAGATTCAAAAATCGGATATTGACTAGAATCGCTGACCGACGAAAGCCTTTTCCCAGACTCTGGAGTACACAGATGCTGTTTCCGACGATCAAGACAGCGCCGTTACCCGACAGCGCGTTGTTGAGGCGATTCAATACCGGCGATCAGGCGCCGGGTTCGAACGCGTACGTAGATTGCTTCGTCACCGAACTCGCCGGCAAAACATCCCTTGAACCGTTTGTACAGGCGTTCTATACATCGCCTGTATTCAAAGTTGAGCGAAAGCTGTTAGCGCTATTTGGAGACTACGCGGCCTCAGACGACGATGCCCGCCGGCTGGCGTCCGGTGAAGCGACAACATTTTCGGCCTGGCGTGTCGAAGACCGGGACTCTCAGCAACTACTGTTAAGCGACCTCGGCGGCCGCACCCGGTCCTGGCTGATGGTTGAGCACGATGCGAGTCGATCGACCAACTTCACAAGACTGTTTTTTGGCTCAGCGGTCGTACCGGTTACGAACAGGAAAACCGGAAAGTCCGAACTTGGCATCGTGTTTCACATGCTGACTGGATTCCACAAACTCTATTCCAGAGCACTGCTCAGTTCGGCCCGCCGCACAGCCCGGTCACGACTTGCCAAAGCTTAAAAGCAGAGCATTCCTGCAGTCGGATTCAAGACTTAACAAAGCAAAAAAAGCCCCGCCGAAGCGGGGCTTTTCTCGTTCTGATGCTTTCAATGTAGTGCTATCAGGTCTTAGTTACCCAGACCAGGAACACATTCATTGGCACTTGGCCCTGGAGGACCACCGAACGCGCTTGTGTAAGCGATGTAATCAACGAAGTTCAAGGCTCCCGAGCTATCGATGTCGAAGTCTTCGTCGTACAGCGGATTGCCGACACTCGAATTGAATTTCGGCGTGAACTGCGAAATGTCAATAAAGTTGATCGTGCAATTGTTATCAATATCCGCATCACAGCGATTACCAATACCATCGGCATTAGTATCAATCTGATCCGGGTTGGCAACCATCGTGCAATTGTCCACACCGTCAAGTACGCCATCGCCGTCCGCATCAGGCGCTTCGAGAGCGCCAGTACCACTTACGGTACCCAACGCATCACCGTCAGCGAAAAACGTTTGTGCATCCAGGTCAAACGATATCGGAATCGAAACCATAAACGTGGGCGAGAATGCGGTAACCGCAAAACTTCCACCGAGTACTCCGCTCGTGCCAGTGATGGCGGCACTATCGATGCTGGTGATCGGCACAATGGTACCAACGCCGCCACAATCACCGGTTCCTGTGGCAAAACAGAAACCGCCGACATTGACATCAATTGATGCTATGTCACTGACGCCTATTGATCCGGCAGACAGCGCTTCGGAATTGACAACGATGGGACCGCCTGTCGCGGTTCCAACCGGAGTCAATGCTTCAAACGCTCCCGTTGCTACGGTAACTACACCACCGTATATCAGCTCGGAAGTCGGCGTTGCCAGAACACCGGTGCCGCTAACGATACCCAGTGCGCCACCGTCGGCCGCAAATGTGCCCGCATCCAGATCAAACGCAATTGGAATTGAAACCATGAACGTTGGCGAAAACGCAGTCACCGAAAAATTCCCGCCGAGTACACCGGCAGATCCTGTGATCGCCGCATTGTCGATACTCTCGATCGGCACGAGCGATCCAACACCACCGCAGTCACCTGGCGCTATCGCAAAACAAAATCCACCAACGTTTACATCGATTGACACAATGTCAGCAACGCCGACGGTACCGGATGCCAGCGCGGCATCGTCAATACCTATCGTGCCGCCGACCGGCGTGCCGACGGGCGTCAACGCGACAAACGCTTCTGTCGCGACTGTCACCTCGCCTTCATAAATGGTGTCTGCCGCGAACACCGACAGCGGTGTCATAACGATCAGAGCGCTAAACAACAAACCAAGTTTTGTACGCATACCTCATCCCCCGAATTATTAAAATAATAGCCGTGAGCCTCGAGGGCGCACTGGCGGAGCACAGACCAATGCTTTCGTCCGTGCACGGATAGTATAAACAAAAAAATGCGGCGCCCCGGAATTTTGGCCGTTTTACCGCCCGATTTACCCTATAAGTGCCGCACAGAGTGTCGATACGCACGGATTCAACGCGTGTCATTGAATGAACCTGCGCAAATTTACGCGCGCTTCACGGCCTGTTTCGGCAAGCTCAACTCAGCTCCAGACATCGCTCGGGCAAACAAACTGCAGCCTTTGTGATTACTTCACAACTGATTCACCGCTTACTCACCGCTGTTTCACCAATCCACGAATAGCCTGCTTCGCATTCATCCGAACCAGGAGCAACACAGTGAACTTCAACCCAGGGAACACCCGACTTGGCAGCGCCATGCTGCTCACCGCTCTGCTTGGCCTTACCGCCTGCAGTAACTCAGACGACGATCCAATCATTACGCTGCCTGAACCTACGGCAACGAGTGAAGTTCGCGTCATCCATGCGTCTCCAGACGCTCCTGCAGTCAATATCAGGCTTAACGACAACGAAGTCGTTACGGCTCTTGACTACGGTGCAAGTACAGGCTTTGCAACGATTACCGCAGGGCCAACCGATATCGCCGTTGAAGGCATCATCCCGGGCGGCAATGCCGACGTGATCACCGTTCCGGCATTTGATTTTGTCGCGGACACTCGAAACACCATTCTTGCGATTAATGACGTGGCGACCATCGCCCCACTGGTGGTCGAAGAAAGTGCAACGACACCGGCGGCCACAGATGTAGCCATTGCGGTGGTACACGCTGCGCCGACCGCTCCGCCAGTTGATATTTTCGTCACAGATCCAGGAGTCGACATCACCGGCATGATGCCGCTGACCACGCTCGCCTTCACCGAATCAGCCGACGCCGGTGCATTGACCGCCGGGCCTGTTCAAATCCGCGCTGCTGCCGGCGGTAACGTGGTTTATGATTCCGGTACGATAGATTTGACTCCGTTTAGCGGGTCCCGTTTGTTTATCAGCGCAATTGCATCAACGACGGCCGCGGAGCAAGCCGCATCTCCAATTAAGCTCCTCGTAGCCACGGACACCGACGCCGTTACACTCAGAGATACCAACACCGGCTCTGGTGCGAAAGTCGTACATGCCTCTCCCGACGCAGGCAGCGCAGCTGGCGGTCCTGTCGAAGTATTTGCAACAAGTGCGGCGTTGGGAGCAGATCCAGTCGAGCTGATTCCAGCCTTCGGGTACACCGATGCATTTCCGACTGCAGCAACTTACGCCGAAGTACCCTCCGCGGATTACGTTTTTGACGTGGCACCTGACACCAACATGATTGGTGATAGCGTGTTCACGTCAGGGTCCGTGACACTGGAAACCGCAGCGGAATACACGGTTATCGCGGCCGGCCGGGTCACAGGCACCCCCGTGTTCGATCTGCAGGTTACCCAAGACTTTAATCGCCCCATCACTACAGAAGCGCGTGTGAAGGTCATTCACGCCGCTCCTGCTGCTGGTACAGTCGCCGTGTTTGTTACGCCGGCCGGGGATTTTACGCCTGAACAGATTGTCGCCGGAGATGCCGGAGCCGGTCTGCTTCCGGAATTCACCTATCCCACCATTACCGACTACGTATCGGTAGCACCCGGTGACTACGATATACGGGTTGTCGCTGGTGGCGTTGTCGCCATCAATGTAGAGGGCTTTGGTCTCGGCGGCGGGCTTGTCGCAAATGTGATTGCCCGCGGTCCGGCAGAACCTTCGGGTGACCCGACTGACTTTGGATTGATCGTAACGACAAACTAGGGTTTGCAGGTACAGGTTGCCCGGCGTACTGCCGGGCAGCCTGTCTCTTTCCGGATCCGAACAGCCTGCCGGCTTTGACTCCAGTGCTAACAGGTCAGAACGTCACTACTCAAACGTCATAGCTCCTGGCCTGTTAAGTCCGCGGCGAACAAAAGCAGGGGCCTGACACTCACCGGCATTTACTGCATGACTCAGAAGTGCTTGAATGGCACCCAGTGACACCATCCGGACTCAGCGCTATCCTGCAATGAGTCGATTGAACACCGGGAGTCTTTGTCGAAGTGAGCACCAAATTAACGTTCGGTCAGGCCGACGCGTCATTTCTTGCCGCAGGAGGTGAAACGGGATTGCGACAGCTCGTTGACACATTCTACGACCTTATGGGCTCCGACCCTCGCTTCGAGCGCATCTACTCCATGCATCCTGAAAACAAATCGGTATCGCGAGACAAACTTGCCCGCTTTCTGTGCGGCTGGCTTGGAGGACCGAAACTCTTCAGCGAAACCTATGGACCGATCAATATCCCCAAGGTACATGCTCATCTACCGATCGACGAATCCGAGCGCGACCAGTGGCTGACATGCATGCGCGAAGCCGTGGAGGAGCAACCTTATTCGGCCGGGTTTAAAACCTACCTGCTCGAACAGCTATTCGTCCCGGCAGAAGCGATTCGCAAACGCAGCCAGAAACGTCAGGAGGAAGAACAGAACAGAACCTCTGCGGTTTCTCTGCCGCATGAAGCTGAAATATGGGTTGATGCCGATGCCTGCCCCGTAGTCGTTCGCCAGATTCTGGTCAAGGCCGCCGTTCGAACAGGGATTTCACTCACTTTTGTTGCCAACCAGCCTCTGCCATCTCATCCGGCGCCCAATATCAAAACACTGCAGGTATCTTCAGGGTTTGACGTTGCGGATGATGAAATCGTGAAACGACTGGTCGCGGGAGACCTGGTGGTCACCAGTGACATTCCGCTGGCGGCCGAAGTACTGGCAAAAGGCGGACACGCGATTAGTCCGCGAGGTGAAAAACTCACCACCGAAAACATTGGCGCCAGACTGAATATGCGCGACTTCCTGGACACGATGCGCGCCAGTGGTGTCGACACTCGTGGCGGACCGGCAGCCTTTGGGCAGCGCGACAAGCAGGCCTTCGCCAACAGCCTGGACCAGTTTCTGGCTCAGCGTAAGACCTGATGCTTGCGCCATGTCACCGGTTGGCCCGAAACACAGGCGCACACGTATTCTGAAATCCTCAACCCAACCATTAGTCTTGAATTCTGACGCCTGGCGGAATCAGCGGGCCGTTAGTCTGACTGTTCTTCGGACTCCGGTACTTTGGTATAGAATCCCTCGAACCAGGTCGACCAGTTGCCCTCGGCATCCTGCTGTTCAAAAAACTGACGCACTCGTCCGTCTTCCATTGGCGTCCACGTACCCCTGAACGCTGCCGTATTCCCCTGCTGGATGTAGTGTGCGCGCCCTGTCAGTACCATGGAGCCTTCGACCAGACCGCCCGTGATGTTTAGCTGGAGCCCCGGACTGATCCAGATCTGCGTCCACTCACCGCTGATAGCGTCATAATAATTTATGCTCGTACCTGAACCACCGGATGCGCTCGACCACTCTTCCAGCAACATGCACCCGTTTTCACGAGCCGTAATGCGATTGCGCCCCGCCAAGACATCATTCGCCGTTCGTACGTCCCACGTACCCAGCCAGAAATCAAACTCTTGAAAGGCGCTGTCGCGACACGGAAACGCGTTGGCATCCAGCTGATCCAGAACGGCGTCGAACCCTTTCGTGCCCTTGAGCGCGGCCAGCTGATCATTGTCCAGCACCCGCTCCTTTCCGGACAGACCACCGGCCGCAGCCGACTCCAGCAAGGAAATGGCTCCGACCGCGTCTCCGCGCGTCGCCGCTACCTTGGCGCGCTCATAGTCAGCGAAAGAAACCGGTAACCCGACGTTAACCCCGCTGTCGAGCGACGCCAGCGCCTGATCCAGATCACCGAGATATCGCTGTGCAACCGCGAGTCGATACCAGTATCGTGCGTTGGCTGCATTCTGTACCAATAGCAGCCCGTAGAGTCTGGCCGTTTCCGGCCAGTTTTCGGCAGTGTAAGCGCCTTGTGCCTGACTATCCAGACTCACGGGAGCTGGGGCATCAGACGCTGCAGGCGCCTCTGCAGTTGACGTCGCACATGCCGTCATACCTGACAACACGAGGCCGACTACAATGACTCTGTGAAAAACGCTTCTCATTATCTTCTCCGATTCAGGGGGTAACCAAGCTGCCGTCGAGCGCACCCGATACGCTTTCTAAAAAAGGCCCGGACCAATCCCACCTATAAAGCCCGTTCGCAGCGTTCACGCCGCCACCGTTCTTACGCAAGACCATTCACACCAACGGTCGCGGCCCATCCGGTCTGTCGCAGCCGGTGGGTACAATCACAACCGCCTTGTCATGTTACAGACCAAAGGCCTGGCGAATTTCAGCGATTCTCGATTCCGTCCAGTGATCATCACTGCCATAGAGAATCTCATTGTGCTCAACAAAGTGGTTTGAGATCTCGGCGTTCGAATAGCCGTTTTCAAGCAGGGACGAGATCCTTGTGATTTGCTTGTCAATTAATGGATTGCCGGTAAATTCCCGGACCGACACATTCACCTTTTGATAAAGCCATCCGCCAGCATACAGGCTGATGGACAACACAATCAGTACCAGAATGCGCGTAAACTGCGCGCTGTCGTCCAGATCGTGCAGCAAAACCTTTAATCCTGACGCTGCAAAGATCAGCAGCGACGATTTACCGATAACGGGATCTTCCCGTTTGATCGCCCAGAGCAACAACACCAGTGCGAAGACGCCCCATAGCACGGATATCAGAATATCGTTTTCAAACGCCTGCAGAGTTGCCACAAGCAGGGCCGCATGCGCTGCGTAGAGCACAAGCGTCGCAAATCGTGAGCTGTTCAGGTTACGGCGCAGACCCAAAAACGCGCCGTATAAAACGACGGCATACACAAACAACAGCAGGTGAGAATTCGGAATGATCTGATTCGAGAAGGCACGACCGGCGAATGCGCTGATAAATCCTATGATCAATATTCCACCCGACACCAAATACAACGGCAGTCGCGCCCGCTCGTTGGTAAACAGCCGGGAGGCAAAACCTGCCGCCACAGGGGCGAACAGAGCGGACCACGCGAAATACTCCGGCGGAATCAATTCCAGAAACACCACGTGCGCCGTTACAACGCTCGCGTAACTGCTGGCAAGAAGCGCACTGCCGACCAGCTGTTCTTGTGACGCCAATCGCTTGCTGGCCAGAGCATAGATCAGCAGAACAACGACGACACTGGCCAGGGCAATCCAGGGCGCCAGTTCCGGCACATGCTCATGGAGCGTGAAGTATTCAACCAGGTAAAAGTAAAAAAGCGCTACGCCGTGTACCAGCGCTTCGGCGCCAGTAAGGTTTGACTGATGGCGAGCTGAAAAAAGATAAGTGGTAATCGCAAAAATCAGAAACTGGGCAAATTGATAGATGACGGCCAGCGTCCAGTCGTTCGCGCCCGATACTCTCCAGGCAAGATCAAAGCCAATAATGGCAAAGAGCATGGCAAGAATGTAGGCCGTTCTCCGGCCTTCGTGAATTGAGGCAAACGAAAACAGCAAACTCCAGGCGGTATAGTAAATAACCAGATCCAGCACCGAAGCGCGCAAGTATTCCATCAGCACAGGAGTGATGTAAACACCTACGACGGCGAACAGAATATAAACGCTATTGTCGAATTGACGTGCAAGCCACATGGCACACAGCGTAGTCAGCGCCACGGCACCCATCGCAAACTGGGCGCCGAACAACTGGTAGTGGATGTGACCGGCAAATATCGCCAGGTAAACGACGACAATGCCCACGGCAGGAAGATACGCAGCATAACTCTTATCGTGACGGCCAAATAACGTTCCCGCCGCAATAAGCGCGATGCCGGAAACCGTAGCCAGACCAATCTGCAGCCCGGGCGTGAGCCAGCCGGCATCATAGACCAGCTTGACAAAATAGACCGCGGCGAGAACGAACGCCGCCGCTGCGGTGAGCCCCATGACAACCGTTGCCGCTGGCACCGATTTTTTATTCTGGTGACCGGGCTGTCTTGCACTCTCTGGAGGGCGTGCACCATGCGCATCGGAACTCCACGTGTTACCCGTGGCCGGCGAGGCGTCAGCGTATGAGGTAGCCGGGTTTTCTTCAGCCACCGCGTTGCGCTCTGCTCCGGCTTCAATGCCTGACGCTTGCAAATGGGTGTCCGCGGGTTTTTTGTTTGCAGGTGGAATCACGCCGCGCTCGACAAGCTGCGACACGTGCGACTCCAGTCGCTCCAGTCGTTCCAAAACCCGTTTCAGATCATCCTGCTCCGGATTCAACGGGGTATCGGCCATGGCTCACACCTCCATCATTAAGCTGTACCTGCCAGAGTATAGCGCGTGAAACAATGAAAGGTGCGATTGCCCGGTCTGACTTCGGGCAGTCACCTCTAAACTGATTCTTAATCTAGTTCATGTAGTTCTTGAGTATGCTCATGTCCATTTTGTAGAGCTCCGAAGAACCGGCTTTTTGCAAATATCCGCTGGGGCTCAACTGCCACGTTTCTTCGCGGCCGGCCAGATTCATTTGAATTTCGTATTCGTAGAGCGGCTTTATCTTTTCAAAGCGACGTTCCCGGTTATTGAACGACTCCACCATTTGCGCGATATGGCTGGCGTCAGTAATTCGGGCTTTGCTCTTACTCGCATCCAGCCTGGTAAGGATAACAGGCCCTGCTACACCAGCCGATTCCGCGGACTCAATCGATTGCGGGGTAGCCGGTGAAGGAGTTGTCGGCGAAGGAGTTGCCGGCGTGCAGGCTGACTGGATCAAAGCCCCCGACAAAAGACAGGAGGCAATTACCAAACGTCGCGCGTTGCGCAGGCTCGCAGCAAGCAGTAACAGCATCAATGCCGGCCAGCCGAGCGCTCCGCCGCCTCCGCCGCCGCCTGTTGAAACCGGTTCGACGTTATTGACGGTAACCGTAACGGTAGCAGAATCGGACAAACTACCGGTGTCCGTCACCGTCACGGCAAAAGTAAACGTTGTAGCGGCCGTTACCTGAGGCGCGGTAAAGGTTGTGGTAGCTGCACTAGCGTCGCTCAAAGACACAACGGCCCCGGCGGTTTGAGCCCATGCGAACGTCAGGCTGTCGCCGTCTGCGTCGCTGCTGGCCGCCGCATTTAACGTCACAAGCGACCCTTCATTGACAGATATTGAAGTCGGACTTGCAATCGCAACGGGTGCCCTATTCACGTTTAACACCATGATACTGGCCTGATCCGTCGCAGAAGCGCCAAATTCGTCAGTAACGGTAAGCGCGAAAACCACTTCACTATCTTCGGTAACGAACGGCAATACCACTGTCGGCGCCGCGTCCGTGGCGCTGGACGGCGTTGCCGCAGGACCTGATACCTGTTCCCACAAGAACGTCAGTGCATCTCCGTTGGGATCCGAACTTGCCGTTCCATCCAGCTGCACGTTACTGCCTTCGTCCGCTGATACTGCTGAAAAGCCTGCCGCCGCTACCGGATCGATGTTCCCTCCCTGCGGAAGGATGACCACGGCCTGGGAAATAGTAACGTCGCAGGACGGCGTGCTGACCGTGAGTTCCACATTGCCCACAAAGGTACCGGGATAGGTGAAAGTTGGCGACGCCAGAGAACTGTCTTCGTTCGTGTCACCGTCGAAGTCCCAGGAATACGTAAGGCCAGCCGGTGGAACGCCGTTAATCGTCGACGTAAAAGCAACCGCCTGCCCGACCTCAGCCGGATTGGGAGTAACGTCCATGCTGACCGCAGGAATATCGCAACCGTCAATACCGTCCACAAAGGTTGCGCCAGTGTCCATGGGGTCGAGCCATGCTTTCAGGCTCGTCGCTGAATCGCTTCCAACGTCGTAATGAGCACCCAGATGCGCGTAAAAATCTGAACCATCGGGATTGTCGCAAGCCGCTGCGCCACCGGACAGAACCCCTACCAGGCGACGATCCGAATTCCAGAACCCTCCTCCTGAAGAGCCCTCTTCGGTCGTACCTTCATCCCATGCGGTAATCCGTAAATGGGTGCCATCAGGATCTATCTGGGCAGTCAGGTAGCCTGTCTTGGTGATGGGACCTCCTTCAATACTGATACGTTTTTCATCACCGTCAGGATGATGAATACTGACTCCCGACGCAGGCGGATCGGTATCCGCGTCCCAGCCGGAATAGAATACGTTGTAGGACGCATCAGGCGTCGAATCCAGTTCAACGAGCGTCATATCGCGTTCCGGCAAGGGCCCGTCGAGGCGCCCGAGCGTTGCCAGCAGACTCGCACCCGATTGCGTTTGCGATGAAGACCCGTTTGGCAGCCCGCCACAGACTGACGTTTCAAAATTCCAGAACAACACCATGGACCGAGCTTCCGACACAGTTCCTACGCAGTGATTTGCGGTCAGAAAATACGGCCTGCGATCACCATTGGTTGTGTTGACAAGGGACCCGGTACAGGTGAGCAAGCCGCCGTTGCGCTCGAATATGTAGCGCGCGACCGAACGAATTTCATTGCGCCAGTTGTCACCCTGAGGGCAAACAACGTCGATGTTACAGACACCGGATTTTTGAGATTTCGCAGCACCCAGCTTTCGGTAGCCGTGATTTACGCTCTTCAAATCAAAGGTGAGAAATGACTTCAGTTTCGTTGGAACACTGATCTCGATGAAGGCCACATCGCCATCGACCATGGGTGTCCAGAATGTGCCGGACGATTTGTTGTGGCCGTCGGTATACGGTCCAAGCACCTGCTGCCGGTTCTCTCCGTAAACGAACAGACTGGAACGAGGCGGCAAGAAAAGGTTGTCAAAACCGAAGCTGAGCCAGCTGGCCTCCGGTGAAGTAACGCGCAGGCGCCACACCGACATATCATCAATGATCGTCCACTCGCCGTGTTTTTCGAACTCGTTAACCGTCGACTCCTTAAGCGCAACGGCTACGCGTAACGGTACACCCGGATCGGAGGTGGCGTTGTCTTCTTCGAGAATCCTGGCCAAATTCACCGGCTTCATCGCAAGAGACGTTTTCGACTGCCAGTTCATCGCATGGCGAAACGTCAGCGGCTCTTCTACGGGCTGCGCTGCGTTGACCGGACTCAGAGAGACTCCGGTCGCGATCCAGATAGTAAGCATCAGTAAACTTCGCATAGGCTAATCATCCGTTATGTAACACTCCGTTTGACACTCGAACTCTATGCGAATTCCACCTCGAGAACAAAGAATCCAATCACATTCTGATCATCACAATTTCTGACATATGAACTTAAGTAGTAACCCCATTCGATGTGACAATATTCAGGTCGGATTCAGGTAGCGTGTGATTGAACCGGGAGCATATGGTCCGTTGCCAGGGTCAATTGCCCGGGTCAATTAATAGGGTCAGCGGACAACAATGCGTTTAGCAGGTTATCCTGAAAACTGATGTTACCTGTCAGAGTCTGATGATCCTCACACAGAAAAAAGGCGTAGCCCAGAGGAAAAAAGCTGTACTTGTGGCGAGCTATGGTGGGGTCACTGCTTTGGCGTGCCAACAGCGAGGCCTTGCTGACGGTACCGTCTCCCGGCTCCAGCATCAGACGATCGTAATCGACTCCACGTTTGCGATTTTTGATATCTTTGGGATCAAGTCGCAGGTAACTGTGCCCATCGAGTCGTTCCATCACCATTCGTGTAGGCGTGAGCGCGCAGTCGCCGCCGAAAACCCCAAACCTTATCGGTGTCTGTTCAAGGTTGACCGTTAGTGACCATGTAAACCGTCGGGCACGTTCGAGACTGCGATCAAAAAATGTCGCAAACTGCTCGAACTTGTCCTCGCCCGCGGCTACCGTCTCCGCGCTGGCAATGATTCGCTGCTTTACATCCGGATGAAAAATGGACAGCTGGTTGTCACGCCAGAATTCCACTTCAAAAATATCGCGCTTCTCCTCGTTGCCATCCATATCGAGAAGCCAGGAATGCAGCGCATGAGGTAACACCTGAAAGGCGCTTGGAAACGTGGCGACGACTTCTACCGGAACGGTTCCAAAACCGATGCGCATACCCTTGTCGAGAATATCCGCCGCCAGCACTGATCCGAAATTGGGTGTGCCAAGCAGCACCGCGCGGCGCAGACGACTGGCCCCTTCCATGTTGACCGGAAAATCATTGTCATCAAGCACATCCTGAGTGCCATAGCGCGAGTAGTACCGGGTGATCAGGCCGCCCATGCTGTGAGCGACGACGTCAACTTTCAGCTCGGGATCATTGTGGTCCTGCCGTATGGTCTCGATAAAGTCATGCAGCTGCCGAACCGTATACACGTTGTCCTGCCGCCAGTCGTAATCAAACACGTAGAGCCGTCTGCGATTTCCTTCCGCCGGTGTACCGAGCTGCGTCAGCTCATACCTGCCGGCGCTCTGGAGCACCTCCATGATGCGACCATAAAAATCCTTACCCGCGGCCCCATCCGTAATCCCCGACGGAATCAGGTTGGAAGGCACAAACAGCTCGGCACGATTGGAAATATCGAGCTCAATTGCCTCGTAGTCGTCAAACAGCAATCGCCGCAGTGAACCCGGCCAGATTTCGTTATCACTGGACTCGTTGTACAGGCGCGCGCCCATCGTGCCGTGAATCAGGACCACTGGAACAATGGCCGAATCATCCGCCTGATGAGCATACAGCCTGGCAAGATCAGGGCGAGTTGCACTACCCGCCCACCCGGTCATTACCAGCACACATACCAGCAGCACGCCTGGCAGGTTTATCCGCGCCAATAGTCGTCCAGAGCACGGGCGTGGTCTCGTTGTATGCAGAGGATGCGGCATGTCAAGGTCTACTGCGGTGCCCGCACAATGTCGATGACGCGGGCATGACCACGTCCTCGCACATCAGACGCCGGATGCAGGCCGCCGTCTGTGCGGTAAATCATTTGAAGATCCCCAAACTCCCAGCTGTGAGGTTCCGTGCGGTAACCGCGTGACGACAGATCACGCTGAACAGAAGCATCCAGAGGTATGGCAGGGCTGTAGGTCACCAGGTCTGGCGGCAGCAACTGGTGATGAAACCGGCCGGCATCTACCGCTTCCTGTGGTGTCATATTGAAGTCGAGTACATTGGTTATCGCCTGAAACACAGAAGTGAAAATCGTTGACCCCCCGGGTGTACCTACCACCATTTCCACCTGCTCGCCTATCAGGATCGTTGGTGACATGGATGACAGCATACGCTTACCCGGCTGAATTTCGTTCGCGACATTACCGACCACCCCGTAGACGTTGGGAACCCCGGGTTTGACGCTAAAGTCATCCATCTGATTGTTCAGAATAAAACCGGCCCCCTCGACCACAACACCACTGCCGAACTCCCAGTTGATCGTATACGTGTTTGATACCGCATTGCCGTCCGCATCCATAATGGAATAGTGCGTAGTGTCCTTCGATTCCAGCCCCGGCGGTACAGCGGTAATCGAAGAAATTTCAGTTCGATTAACTTCTGATGCGCGCCTGGTGATGTAGTCTTCATCAATCAACTGCGCCAACGGAACGTCAATAAAATCAGGATCACCCAAGTACTCCGCGCGATCAGCGAATACCCGCTTTTCCATTTCGGCAACCAGATGCACGTAGTCGGCCGAATTGTGCGGCACGCCGGCGAAGTCGCTGACCAGGGCATCTTTCATCTTCAACAACTGGATAACCGCGAATCCTCCTGAACTTGGCGGAGGCGCCGACACCAGAGTGTACTCACGCCACTGCACTTCCAGTGGCGTTCTCCATACGGCCTCGTAGGCCGCGAGATCATCCGCCGTAATCAGGCCAGCACTGCGACGCCTCATTTGCGCTTCGATCAGTGCGGCTGTCTTGCCACGATAAAAACCGTCGGGTCCTTCGTCTGCAATACGCTGTAGCGTTTGGGCAAGCTCCGGCTGCTTAAACACAACTCCGGTCGTCGCCGAGCCAAAGTAGTCGAGGAAATTGGTCTTGGTGCCAAACCAGTCGTCCTGATCCTGGATATCGAGGGCAAGATCTTCCGGCATGACAAACCCGTCGGCAGCCAACGCGATGGCCGGTGCCAAAAGGTCCTTCCAGGGTAACGAACCAAACCGCTGATGAGCTTCCCAGAATCCGGCAACGGTGCCCGGAACACCGGCCGCCTTGCTGCCGATCAGGCTGGCGTTTTCCACGACGTCACCCGACGCATCAAGGAACATGTCGCGGCTCCCGGCCATGGGCGCTTTTTCGCGATAGTCCAGAAAGCTGTTTTCACCGTCCATGTGAATCAACATGAACCCGCCGCCACCAATGTTGCCCGCTTCAGGGAAGGTAACGGCCAGCGCAAAGCCGGCAGCGATGGCCGCATCAACCGCATTACCTCCGCGTCTGAGAATGTATTCACTGACATCGGCGCCGTAGCGATCGGGCATGGCAACCGCCGCAAGACTCGGCGTCGAACGAACAGACTCTGAAGAGACCGTTTCAGCAGGGGATGACGCACAGGAACCCAGGCACAGAAGCCCCAGGCAAAACAGTCCGTGAATCAAACGGCTAAAAGCGGCACTTTTACGCATGACATCTCCCGGAATCGACCCGTTCACCTACCCCTCGGCACGGGAACGTGTAAAGCATGTTCACACGCAACATGAACCGTGTCCAGGCGACCTGAGTCAACCAGAAACACGTTTACATCCCGAGACGCTCGATCGATCAGACACCCATCGGGAAACCCCGTAACTACTTGCGTTTGGGCGCGTACAGGTCGGTAATGGTTCCGTCGAACATTTCTGCCGCCATCGCCACAGTCTCTGAAAGCGTCGGGTGCGCGTGTATGGTCAGGCCAATATCTTCCGCGTCACAGCCCATTTCGATGGCAAGCGCGGCTTCAGCAACCAGATCGCCCGCGTGCGGACCTACCGCACCCATGCCAATCACACGATGCGAGTCCGGATCAAACAGCAGTTTGGTCAAACCGTTTTCGACGCCGAGCGCCAGTGCACGGCCGCTGGCCGCCCAGGGAAACACACCCTTCTCATACGGTATGCCGCTCTTCTTCGCCTCTTTTTCGCTCAGCCCAACCCACGCTACTTCCGGATCGGTGTAGGCCACCGACGGAATCACCCGGGCGTCGAACGCCCGCTTCAGACCGTGCGCACATTCAGCGGCAACTTTTCCTTCATGACTGCCTTTATGGGCTAGCATCGGATTGCCACGGACATCACCAATAGAATAGATGTGCGGTACATTAGTCTGCATGTGATTGTCGGACGGAATAAATCCGGCCTTATCAACCACGACGCCCGCTTTGTCGGCAC
The DNA here is from genome assembly GCA_963922815.1 of uncultured Gammaproteobacteria bacterium. GTDB lineage: Bacteria > Pseudomonadota > Gammaproteobacteria > Steroidobacterales > SZUA-146 > SZUA-146. The sequence goes on along the minus strand of CAWUKD010000016.1, from coordinate 2,045 downwards.
CAATTTTGGCGCCATTCGGACGACGACCAACCGCCACAAGCACGCGACCAAACGTTTCCGTAAAACGCTCGTCATTGTGTTCGAACGTCACTTCCATGCCGTCGAGTTTGCTCTCGACCAGGGTGACCTTGGTATTTAGCCAAATGTTCTCGTAACGCTTATCTATGTGCTGCTTCAACGGCTTGACGAGGTCGGCGTCACATTCGGGAATCAACTGACCGGTTAACTCAACCACCGACATCTTGACGCCAAGCGCCGAGTAAACGGCGGCCATTTCCAGGCCGATAATTCCGCCACCGATAACCAGCATGCGCTTGGGAAGCTCTTCCAGCTCCAGCGCTCCGGTCGAATCAATGACCCGGGGATCTTCCGGTATGAAAGGCAGACTTACAGGCTCGCTTCCCGCAGCGATAACGCATTTTTCAAACGCAATAACTTCGGTACCAGCGGTCGATTTAACTTCAACGTGATGGCTCGACACAAACGACCCGGTGCCGGGTGCGATATGGACCTTGCGCCGCTTGGCCAGACCGGACAGTCCCTGGGTCAACTTGCCAATGACTGAATTTTTCCACTTGACCAGCTTTTTCGTGTCCACTTTGGGCTGCCCAAATGTAATACCGTGATCTGCCATCGCCGCGGCGTCATCAATGACCTTTGCTGCGTGCAGCAGCGCCTTTGACGGAATACACCCCACGTTGAGACACACGCCGCCCAGAGAGGGCCAGCGCTCCACCATGACAACGTCCATCCCCAGGTCTGCCGCGCGGAATGCCGCCGTGTACCCGGCTACACCTGCACCCAGAACAAGCAGCTCACATTTTCGATCCACTTGACCCGTGTACGTGCTGTGATCCTCCATAATCGGCAAGGCTTCCGTATGAGTCTCAATCTCTGGCGCCTCAACCTCATCAACCGCCGCTGCGATCAGAGCAACGGAATCTCCGACAGCAACCTTGTCACCGACCGACGTGTTTACCTCGATGATTCGACCTGAATACGGAGAAGGCACGTCCATCGCCGCTTTGTCGGTTTCCAGCGTGATCAGGGAATCTTCTTTATTCACCTGATCGCCCGCTTTGATATGAACCTCAATGACCTCTACGGCATCAAAGTCACCGAGTTCCGGCACCCGGATAATGGTTGGCTCGCTCATGCGTCCACCAGCACGTCGACGTCACCGACGAGTTGAGCCAGTCGCGCGGTAAAGCGCGCGGCGCTGGCACCATCGATCACCCGATGATCGTAGGACAGCGACAGCGGCAACATCAGTCTCGGCACAAATTTACCGTCGCTGAATACCGGCTGCATACTCGATCGGGACACGCCCAGTATGGCGACCTCGGGAGGATTAATGATTGGCGTAAATGAGGTACCGCCAATACCACCCAGACTGGAGACCGTAAACGAACCGCCCTGCATCTCGTTCGCTTTGAGTTTTCCGTCGCGCGCTTTCGCAGACAAATCACCCAGCGCTTTGGCGATTTCAAGCAACGACAGTTCCTGCGAATTGTGAATAACAGGGACCATCAAACCGTTCGGTGTATCCGCGGCGAAACCAATATTAATGTAGTCTTTCATGACCATAGACTTGCCGTCATCCGACAGCGATGCATTGAACAGCGGAAACTCCTGCAGCGCGACCACACACGCTCTGATGACAAATGCCAGCGGCGTAAGCTTGATTTCCTGCTTGAGCGCCAACGCTTTCATCGTCTTGCGCTTTGCTTCTGTCTCGGTGAAATCGCCAAGGTCGTTTTGCGTCACATGGGGAATATTCACCCAGCTGGCGTGCAGCCTTGGTCCCGAGATTTTCTGAATACGTGTCAGCGGTTCAAGCGTCACGTTACCAAACTTGGCGTGATTGACCGACGGCAGCTTCGGCAACGCAGAACCTGCAGCAGGCTCACCTCCACCCATCAACACCGATTTAACGAAAGCCTTAACATCGTCCTTGCTGATGCGCGACTTTATTCCGGTGCCGCTGACGCGACCCAGATCAACCCCGAGCTCTCGTGCGAACTTGCGCACCGCCGGACTCGCAT
>CAWUKD010000015.1:0-39471 GCA_963922815.1 uncultured Gammaproteobacteria bacterium | reverse complement strand
GAGATATTGCCATCTTGCGTACGCTCGGTGCCAAGCCGTCCAGTATTCTCGCGATTTTTGTTTCTCAGGGGACTCTCATCGGGCTTATTGGTACCGTAATTGGCGTCGTCCTGGGCATTGCGCTCGCCGTGAATGTCGAACGGGTCGTGCATTGGCTTGAGTCCCTGCTCGGCTTTGAACTGCTGCCACCGTCTGTCTATTTTATTAACGACCTGCCTGCACGTGTGCTGCCGAAGGATGTATTTCTGGTGGCGGCGATGGCGTTCTTGCTGGCCGTTCTATCTACCCTGTACCCGGCACTGCGCGGAGCGCGTACTCAGCCGGCGGAGGCATTGCGTCATGAATGAAACCGTTGCTCAGGCATCTGTGTTGAGTTGTGTGGACCTGGTTAAAACCTTTACCGAGGGGGACAAACGTCTCGTGGTTCTCGATCAGCTCAATCTGGAACTGAAAAGAGGTGAGCGACTGGCGGTGGTGGGGGCATCCGGGGCCGGTAAGACGACGCTGCTGCAGCTGCTGGGCGGACTGGATCTGCCCACGGAAGGTAGCGTATCGATTGGCGGCAAGGATATTACCCAGCTCGATGAAGTTGAGCGCGGGCTTTTGCGTAACCGCCATATGGGCTTTATCTATCAGTTTCATCATTTGTTGCCCGAGTTTACGGCTCAGGAAAACGTGGCGATGCCGTTGCTGATCCGCAGAATGAACGGCGATGAGGCCATGAATACGGCAGCCGAACTCTTAGGCAGAGTTGGTTTGAGCGAGCGCTTAACGCACAAGCCGTCTCAGCTTTCGGGTGGTGAACGACAGCGGGCAGCGGTTGCCCGTGCGCTGGTGACCAGTCCGGACCTGGTGCTTGCCGATGAGCCAACGGGTAATCTCGATAATCGCACCGGAGACCGGGTGTTCGAGCTCATGCTTGAGCTGAATCAGACGGCCGGCACGGCGCTGGTTGTTGTCACGCATGATCTCAGGATCGCGCGTCGCATGGATCGCATTGTTGAGCTGGTCGACGGCAAACTGGTCGACGTGTCGTCACGAAGCTGAAGCCCGTAACGCCGGCGTTCGGCCGCGGGCTTTGACGTCTCCGGCAAGGCGCTCCGGCCTGGCCATATCCGACAAGGCGACTATTGGCCTGAATTAACCCCCAATGCGACTCCTGTTTTTATCTCTGCCTGTGTACGTTGTACTCACTGGTGTAGTGACGCAGAGAATCGGTAATGACGCAGTCGCAGATGCTCGGCATCTCAGCGGGAGTTGTGATCGCGGTAATGCTGCCGTTTCCCGGGTGGTTGCTGGTTTTTAGCATGGCGGCGCCAGCGATCGGCTGGGTTGCATACCGCTGCGTCCGCAGCGCTGCCTTCCGTCAACCGCAAGCCGGAATCTTCGCGACAAACCGGTTTCCTGGAACGTTGTTTCACGTGGCCCTGTGCGCATCAGCCGGATCAGCGCTGGCTGGCGTGCAGCTGCTTTGCCACGAGAAGGCGTCGGTCCATGCCAGGCACGACGCGCGTATCAGCGGGTGTATCGTAACCACGCCCGTGGGGCAGCACGATTCGGTTCGGTTTGTGTTTGAGTCGTCAGGACGCACGCTTTCGGGTCGTTCGATTCGCTACAGGGTGTCGTGGTACCGGCCAGAGATGCCGCCGGAAGCGGGGTCGTGCTGGCGACTGACGGTGCGCCTGAAGCCTGTGAGAGGGAACCGTAACGAAGCCGGTTTTGATTACGAGCGGTGGCTGTTCGCGCAAAGAATACACGGTCTGGGTTCTGTCAGGGCGACGGTCCCTGCCGTCAAGCTGCCCTGGAAAGGCGCCAACGCCGCGTATCTGATGGCGCGAACCCGTCTCTACTCCCGGCTTGCCGGGCTAACCGAAGGACATCCGGGAGGCGCGTTGGCCGGTGCGCTGGCCGTGGGTAGGCGGGACGATCTGACAGCCGGTGACTGGGAGCGGCTGAAGCGAACGGGAACGGCCCACCTGATGGCGATATCCGGGTTGCACGTGGGTCTGGCGGCTCTCTTCGGGTTTGCGCTGGGGCGCTATCTCCCGATTCCAGTGGGACCAACCTCCGATCTGAGCCGACGGGGAGCAGTAACTGCGCTGTTGGTGGCGACGCTCTATTCCGGCGTGGCGGGGTTCGCGGTGTCTACCGTGCGCGCGCTTATGATGCTGGCACTGTGGCACCTCTGCCGGCAAACCCGTCGACGCGTAGACGTGACGACCACGCTGCTGCTAACTGTTGCGATGATACTGGTCGTCTGGCCGTGGATGGTCGCGGATATCGGCTTCTGGCTGTCAGTGAGCGCCGTTGCAGCCATTGCAGTCGCCGCATTTGGTCGCCCGCCGGCCATCACGCTGGCCGATCGCCTGTATCTGGCGTTGCGCATACAGCTGGGAATCACGTTATTGATGCTGCCCGTGGCTATTCACGTTGCCGAAGGAATCAGCTGGGTGTCGGTCCCGGTTAACCTGGTCCTGATTCCGGTGTTTAGCGTGTGTGTGGTTCCTCTGGTTCTGCTGATGCTGGTCACGCTGGTCGCAATGCCAGCGGCGGCTGATCTGGTGGTGGCCGTGCTAATTGGCGTGCTGGATCGCATCTGGCATGTGCTGGACTGGTTGAGTATGCAGACATGGGCGTTTTCGCCGCTGGGCGGTCTGTCCATCTGGCTGACGGTACCGGCCCTTGTGTGTGGTGTTCTGCTGCTGTTACCGAGCGGCTTTCCTGGTCGTCTGTCAGGCTGGGTGCTGTTGTTGTCGCCGTTTTTCGTGCGTGCGGATCAACCTGATTTCGGTGAGTTTCAGCTCGACGTACTCGACGTGGGTCAGGCGCTTTCGGTGCTGGTGCAAACCCGGAACCGGATGGTTGTTTACGATACTGGAAACGCCTGGCCCGGCGGAGATAGCGCCGAGTCGGTAGTCTTGCCGGTGCTGCGCAACCGCCACGTTTCTCAACTGGACGTCCTTATCGTTAGTCACGCGGACCGTGATCATGCCGGTGGTGCCGTCCGTCTGCAGCAAGCGCTATTGCCGCCTGCCGCCTGGGTTGGAGAGCCCGTTCCGGGCCTGCACAACGCCAAAGCGTGCGAGCGCGGCACCCGCTGGACCCAGGACGGGGTCCGCTTCATGTTTCTGCATCCGGCACCAGAGTCGACTTATTCAGGAAACGAACAATCCTGCGTTCTGCTCATTGAAGGGGTCCGGGGGAGCGCGCTTCTGACAGGCGATTTGGGCCGGGCTTTGGAACGGCGCCTGATTCCCGATCTCGACGGCCGTGCTATTGATGTCGTCGTTGGCGCTCATCACGGCAGCCTGTCGTCATCCGATGCACGGTTTATAGCGGCCACACAGGCGCGTTTTGTGGTGTTTAGCAACGGACATGACAATCAGTGGGGCATGCCCCGGGATCAGGTGGTGTCAAGATGGCAGGCGGCCGGGACACGCGTCCTGACGACAGCAGCCTCCGGACAGCTCACCTTTGGCACCGGGGGCAGGGGTCGTCTGGACCTTCAAAAACGGTGGCGTGACGAGGGATTTGGCGCCTGGCGACGGCGTTCGGGTGCACCTTGATTCGTACACGGTTGTTTTCCTGTTTGCGCTGTCATGTTAACCTGCAAGCGTCTGATTTAACGGCTTAACTTCATGTTTGAAATCGTGCGTGCCGGCGGCTGGTTAATGGCGCCGTTAATTCTTTGCTCCGTGATCGCGGCAGCCATCATCATTGAACGCTTATGGACACTGCAGCGCAAGCGCGTGTTACCCGCAGGCATGAATGCCAAAGTGTGGACATGGGTCGATAAAGGCGAACTCGACGAACGTCACGTACAGGTGTTACGGGACAGTTCGCCGCTGGGTCGAATCCTGGCGGCCGGGCTTGCCGCTCGCTCTCGCGAGCGTGAAATCATGAAAGAACAAATTGAGGATACCGGTCGCCATGTTGCCCATGACCTGAACCGGTACCTGACAACGCTGGGTACCATTGCGGCCATTTCCCCCTTGATCGGACTGCTTGGAACCGTGGTTGGCATGGTCAAAGTGTTTGCCGCCATTACCGCGAGCGGCGTTGGGAATCCGACGGTGCTGGCCGACGGTATTTCACAGGCACTGGTAACCACGGCCGCCGGACTCTCCGTTGCCATTCCGGCGTTGATTGGTTATCGCTATCTTCGTAACCATGTGGATACGCTGGTCGTCGATATGGAACAGGAGGCAACCAAACTGGTGGATGCCATCGAATCAAGTCGTCGACCGGTAGGCGTAAGCGCAGGGAAGCAGGTCGGTTCGTGAAGCTTCAAAGCGGCAATCGTGAGGAACCGGAAGTCAATCTGACGTCATTAATCGACGTTGTTCTGCTGTTGCTGGTTTTTTTCATGGTATCGACGACGTTCATCAAGGAATCTGAAGTCAAGATTCGCCTGCCGCAGGCGCAGGCTGATGTGCCGGTCAGCAATACCCAGGCCATTGAAATCGCCGTGTCATCGTCGGGCAGCTACACGGTCAACCAGCAGAGTCTGGTTAACTCACGTGCCGATACCCTGCGACGTGCGTTGAGGAAAATAAGCGACGGCGACAGTTCACTGCCCATCACGATTCGCGCCGATGCGGATGCCAGACATCAGCACGTGGTAACGGCCATGGACGTTGCAGGACGTCTCGGGTTCGTCAACATCAATATTGCCACTACGCGCGACACTGCGGCCAATTAGCTGCAATGAGTGATGCCACCGAATCTGGCAGCCAAATATATCGGCGGCTACTGAAATACGGCTTGCCGTATTGGCGCTATTTCGTTTTGGCCAGCTTTGGCATGGTTCTGTATGCCGCTTCCGTCGCCGGCCTTGTGCGCATGGTCGAACCGCTGATTGACGGTACGTTCGTCGACCGTGAAGCGCCGCCCAATCACTGGGTACCCTGGATCATTTTTGGCATTTTCGTTGGGCGAGGGATCGCCGGGTTTCTCTCGACCTACTACATGGAGTTTATTGGCCGCAAAGTCGTTACGACCATGCGGCAACAGCTGTTTACCAAGCTGATTGACCTGCCGGCTCATTTTTACGATCACAGTTCTGCAGGGGCGTTGCTGTCGAAGCTGACTTACAACGCGGAGCAGGTGTCAGAGTCGATTACCCGGGCAGTGACCATTGCCATACGCGATACCCTGACGCTGATTGCGCTGCTGGCATGGATGATTTACATGAGCCCGCGTCTGTCGCTGTTTATTCTTGTGGTGGGGCCGCCCATTGCGTTGCTGATTCGTTACGCGGGCAAGCGCTTCCGGCGCTACAGTGAACGCATTCAATCGTCGATGGGTGGGGTGACCCAGAGAGCCGAGGAAGCGATCAGCGGTCACAGGGTGGTCAAAGTGTTTGGTGGCCGGGAGCTTGAGAATGAGGAATTCGATCGGGTAAACGAACGAAATCGGGTAGCGTTTATGAAGCAGGTTCTGGTCAAGGCGATCAGTGTCCCGGTTATCCAATTGATCGCAGCGCTCGGTCTCGTCGGCATTATCAGTTTTGCCATTCGACCGGATACCGGGTTGACACCCGGCCGGTTCAGTTCATTTATAGGCGCCATGCTGTTGCTGATGGACCCGCTCAAACGGCTTACTGACATTAACTCCGTTATTCAACGGGGCATAGCCGCCGCCCGCAGTATTTTCGTTGTGCTTGATGAAAAGGCAGAGCCGGACACGGGGTCACTGGAACGTGATTCGGTCGAAGGAAACATTGTTTACGACAACGTGTCGTTTAACTACAAGGGCACCGAGCGCAGCGTACTGGCCGGCATCAGTATCCAGGTCGAACCCGGTCAAACCGTCGCGTTCGTGGGAAAATCCGGTAGCGGAAAAACCACGCTGGTCAGCTTGCTGCCACGTTTTTACGAGCCTTCCAGCGGCCAGATTACGCTGGATGGCATCAACATTGATAACTACGCTCTCGGCAATCTTCGTAAACATATCGCGCTGGTGAGCCAGGACATTACGCTCTTTAACGACACCATCGCGAACAATATCGCGTACGGTGGACTGCGCGGTGCGTCGCTGGAAGACATTGAGGAGGCCGCACGTCAGGCGCATGTGATGGACTTCGTCGATCGTATGCCGGCAGGTTTGCAGACCATGGTGGGAGACAAGGGCGTTCTGCTCTCGGGTGGTCAGCGTCAGCGCATTGCAATAGCGCGTGCACTGCTAAAGAACGCGCCGGTACTGATCCTCGATGAGGCGACCGCATCACTGGATTCCGAGTCGGAGCAAATTATTCAAACGGCTCTTGGTAAACTCATGCAAAACCGCACAACGCTGGTCATCGCCCACCGGCTGACTACCATCGAGAATGCGGATAAAATTATCGTTATGGACGAAGGCCGGATAATCGAGAGCGGTACCCACCAGGAGTTGATCCGGAAAGAGGGTTTGTATGCCAGTCTGCATGATATGCAGTTCTCGGCGACCGAATCGGTCGATTCCGTAGATAGCGTGTAGGAGGCGACATGCGTCAAACGCTTGAACGCTGGCTGCATGGTATCTGGTATGAAGGCGCTCGCGGAGGCGTGTTACTGATGCCCTTGGCCATGCTCTATCGGGCAGCGATCGCGCTGCGCACGACGATGTACCAAATTGGCTGGAAACCTCGTTACCGGGCGGCAGTTCCGGTCATAGTCGTTGGAAACATTACCGCCGGAGGCGTTGGCAAAACGCCGTTTGTTGTCTGGCTGGTTGAATGGTTGCAGCAGTCCGGATACTCGCCCGGCGTCGTGACGCGAGGGTACGGAGGATCCATCACCAGTGCCACCCGGGTTGCCGGCCACCATACGGCGGATGACACCGGAGACGAGGCCCTGATGCTGTCTCGCCGGCTTTCCGTGCCAGTAATCGTTGGTCGTCGTCGCGCTGATTCTGTCGCCATGCTGGAATCGATTGGTGTAGATATTGTTGTGGCGGATGACGGATTGCAGCACTACGCGCTCGATCGCGATGTCGAAGTGTGCATCGTTGACGAACGGCGAGGTGTGGGTAATGGTCGAATATTGCCTGCTGGCCCGCTCCGTGAACCGTCGAGTCGGCTTGATACGGTTGATGTTGTGGTTCAGCACAGGCAGGACTTGAAGGGGCAGCAATCGGGTATGGCTTTGAGCAATCCGCGGTTGGTAAATTTGAGCGACGCATCTGTCACGACGCTGGATTCGATGAAAGGAAAGACGGTGCATGCCGTTGCCGGAGTCGGAAATCCCGAACGGTTTTTCGATAGCCTGGAGCGTGCGGGCATTGATATAATCCGGCATGCTTTTGCAGATCATCACAGGTTCGTCGCGGGCGACGTTGAGTTCGGTGATGAGCGGCCTGTACTGATGACTGACAAAGATGCCGTAAAGTGCGAGTTGTTTGCCAGGCCAAACTATTATTCGGTTAGCGTAGACGCCCGGGTTTCGGACGACATCATTACAGGTATTGAAGACAGGCTTGCGGCCCGTAAGCCAGGGATAGTGTAAGGGAGTTGGATGTGGATAGAACGTTATTGGACATGCTGGCCTGTCCGGCCTGCAAGAGTGAACTGGTGTTTAAGCCAGGCGCGCAGGTTTTGATTTGCCGGGCTGAGCGTCTGGCGTTTCCGCTCAGGGACGGCAAGCCCATCATGCTGATCGACGAGGCTGATAATTTGTCCACCGATGAGATGGCCGCTTTGGTGGCTGGCGAATGAAACCGGCTGCGCGGTCCGGTTTCAATGTTGTAGTTCCGGCGCGCTACGCGTCGACACGACTTCCCGGAAAACCTCTGCTTGATCTTGGCGGCGAGCCCATGCTGATGCGTACCGTGTCTCAGGTAAAGCGCTCGGGGGCCGATCAGGTCATCGTGGCAACGGACGATGCCCGTATTGAGTCTGCATGCCGGGAAGCGGGGATTAACGTGATGATGACCTCCGCCGATCATGTCAGCGGCACTGATCGCATGTATGAGGTGGTGGCGGCCTGCGGCTGGGATGATGATACACGGGTGATCAATGTTCAGGGCGACGAACCGTTTATTCCGCCTGACAGCATTACCCAGGTTGCTGATTTGCTTGATGACGGCGATGCTTCCATCGCGACACTGGCTACACCCATTGAATCAGAAGCCGCATTACACGACCCTAATGTCGTCAAGGTGGTTCGGGCGAATAATGGTTGTGCACTTTATTTTAGCCGGGCTGCCATTCCCTGGTTACGCGAACCTGGAGGTGAAATTCCGTTTCAGGCATTGCGCCACATAGGCATTTACGGCTACCGTAGTGGAATGTTGCGGGAATTTTCCGAAGCAGGATGCTGCGAACTGGAGCAGCATGAGCGCCTTGAGCAGCTCAGAGCGCTCTGGCACGGCTGGCCAATCGCAGTCGGATTGGCCAGAGAAGTTCCTGTTCCGGGGGTGGATACCGCTGAAGATCTTGCCGGCGCTCGTGCAAGATTCGACAACGGATTGCCCCTGTCGCCTTACACGTCGAGTTCAGAAGAAGAATGAATACAAAGAACAACGTTGAATCCACAGTGAGCGTACTGTTTGTATGCATGGGCAATATTTGCCGTTCTCCTACGGCTCAGGGCGCGCTAGAAAAACAGATCTCGGAGGCCGACCTGCCGTTTCGTTTGTTGGTCGATTCTGCGGGAACTCACGCCTATCATGCCGGTGAAGCACCTGATCGCCGGTCGGTTGCCGCGGCAGAGCGCGTAGGAATCGACATTTCCCGGCAGCGGGCACGCAAAGTCACTGAAGAGGACTTTACGTTATTCGATTACATCGTTGCGATGGATAAAGACAACTTGTTCAGTTTGTCGCATGTCTGTCCTCGACGGGAGCATCATCGCATTAGTTTGTTAATGGACTACGCGCCGGCCGGTTCACCCAGGTACGTTCCGGATCCGTATTACGGCGGGGCACGAGGCTTTGATCAGGTTGTCAAGCTGACGCAGCAGGCGACTGAGGGCTTGTTGTCTACGATTACAGCTCAGGTTCGAGGCGTTGTAACCTAGTCTGTCCGGCGTATTGCGTCTCTGTCTGAGTCGCCGAATAAAATGATCACCCCAATAAAAAAGCCGGGCATTGCCCGGCTTTTTTGTTATCACCTGCAGGTCGCTGGCCTGTTAGTCGTCCCGTCCAGGTCCTGTGCGTGGAGCTGTCGATCCTTCCGAAGACCACACCGTGTACGATTTCTTCGACTCGCCGTTAGCACCCGAAGACGCCTGGTTTCCCGAGTTGTCATTGGAGCGAGCCGTGTTGCCGGACTGGTTTGCCGATTGCTCAGGCTTGCTGGCGTTTTGAGCGCTTGTGTTTCCAGAGTCGTTAGAGCCACGATTTGGCGACTTCGCTGATTCCGGTTTCGCGGAACGATCGGAATCCGACGGTTTGCGATTATCTTGCGCGGAAGGCTTTTGCCCCGTGCCCGACTCAGCCGGCTTACTGCCGCCCTCGGCGTTCTGGGTTCCCGATTCATTGCGGTCCCTGTTCTGAGGATTACCACGGTTTCGGGAGCCTCGACGACCACGGCGTCGGCGCGGCGGACGAGAGCCTGTTTTGTTTCCTGGCGAATTCTCGTTGCCTTGCTTTTCACCATTAACGTTATCTGTCTTGGCCGCAGCATCACCTTGTGCTTTGGTATGACTATCGCCAGCAGGTTTGCGTCGATTGTTTCTCTTACGCTGATTGCCGCGATTTTGTGCCGGTTTGCCTTGCTCAGATTTGCCATCCTGCGTTTTGGGTCCCCGGCGCCGGTTACGACCACCGCGGGTATTACGCCGGTTGCGGTCATTGCGTTTTGACGTATCGGATTTTTGGCCCCGACGTGAATCCTGCGTGGGCTTACCCTTTGCTGCCGAGGTTTTGGGCTCCGTCTTCTCGGGTTTCTTGTCACTGCTAAACCATGAAAGAATTCGTGCGATCAAACCAGGTTTGGCTACCGACTCCGCTTTGGCCTCAACTTTCTTGACCGGCGTCGGAGCGGGCTCTGTTGGCACAATGCCGCTGACGGCAGGTTGCTGCGGCGGAGGTGTGCGATCACGAGAGCTTCTGGCGTCATTGGATTCTTCAGTCGATTCCTCGCCAATCAGTTCGTAGCTGGCCGCGCTGTTCTCCGGCAGGTCGGCTTCGTCACCACGTACGCGGCGAATGCTGTAGCTCGGGGTGTGCAGGTTTGGATCGGGCGCAATGACGATGTCCGTACCATTTTTCTGCTGCAGCTTGTTCACCCACTCGCGTTTCTCATTGAGCAGGAAGCTGGCGACTTCTACGGGAACGTTGGCAATCACTTTGGCCGTGTGATCCTTTCTGACTTCTTCTCCCAGCAGTCGCAAGATTGCGAGCGCCAGTGAGTCAATGTCGCGAATTACGCCCTGGCCACTGCATCGCGGGCAGATGATGTTGCTGGACTCGCCGAGTGACGGTCGTAGCCGCTGGCGAGACATTTCAAGCAGCCCGAATCGTGAAATCCGTCCAAGCTGTACGCGAGCGCGGTCGACTTTGACGGCCTCACGCAAGCGATTTTCGACTTCTCGCTGATTGCGAGTCTGATTCATGTCGATAAAGTCGATGACAATCAGTCCGCCCATGTCACGAATGCGCAGCTGACGCGCAATGGCGTCGGCGGCCTCGAGATTGGTGTTGAAAGCGGTTGCCTCAATGTCGTCGCCGCGAGTGGCGCGCGCGGAGTTGATATCTATGGATACCAGCGCTTCCGTCGCGTCAATCACAATGCTGCCGCCTGACGGCAGATCTACTTTGTGTGAAAACGCGGACTCAATCTGGCTTTCAATCTGAAAGCGGGTAAACAACGGCGTGGTATCGGTGTAGTGCTTTAGCTTGCGAGCGTTGTGAGGCATCACACGTTCAATAAACTCGCGGGCTTCGTTACACACGCTCTCATCATCAATGACGATTTCACCTGTGTCGTTGCTCAGGTGATCGCGCAGTGCGCGAATAATGGCGTTGCTTTCCTGATAGACCAGAAACGGCGCTTTGCGTGAATCAACGGCGGCCTCAATGGCGGTCCAGACGCTCATCAGATAGTCGAGGTCCCAGGAGAGTTCTTCCTCACCCCGGCCCACACCTGCTGTACGGACTATGACGCCCATTCCTTTTGGAATGGTCAGGCTGGAAAGTGCGTCGCGCAGTTCGTTTCGGTCGGCACCTTCGATACGTCGTGAAACACCGCCGGCGCGCGGATTGTTTGGCATCAGTACGAGAAAGCGTCCCGCCAGGCTGATAAAGGTGGTCAGCGCAGCGCCTTTGTTGCCGCGCTCTTCCTTGTCGACCTGCACGACCAGTTCCTGACCTTCAACCAGTACGTCCTTGATGTTGACGCGTTTACCGGCGTCGGGTTTGTTCTTGAAATAGGCTCGCGAAATTTCTTTCAGAGGTAAAAACCCGTGACGGGCTGCGCCATAATCGATGAAAGCGGCTTCCAGGCTTGGCTCGATTCGCGTAATTTTGCCTTTATAGATATTCGATTTTTTTTGTTCGCGAGACGGAACTTCGATATCGAGGTCGTAGAGTTTTTGTCCGTCGACCATCGCGACACGCAACTCTTCGGGTTGAGTTGCATTAACCAGCATTCTTTTCATATCACCTTGCTCGTGTGTTCAAGGCGATTGGTCGAATCAGAGCGGAGTGGGTGGAGATCCAGGCAGATTGAGTCCACGCTGACGATGGTGTCGCCAGGCGCGGTCAGGTTCAGTAAGAGAAGTAACGCCGCGTATAAAAGCACAGCAGGCGGTAGCTGAAATCTGTATGGTGCTCGCAGTGGTCGCTGCCGAATTGGGCAACTGCCATCCACGGCATCCCTGTGGGATGCGCTCGATTCGGTTCCAACCGACTCGATTTAATAAACCGGCCGGGTGGGGTGCGTGATTCGGCCACAGGCTTATAGCCGTGGTGAGCGCATCCGGCCAGCCTGAAAGCTGGTGATGCTGTACCCCTAACCCGGAAAATACTAGCCTTATGAAACTAAGGCATATGTTTGACAATGTAGTCACGCGCGAACTATAGCAATAACGACCTTGAACTTCAATGAGTTAGGTATGAAAAAGCCCGATATGACAGACCCTGATAAAAGCCGGAAACCCACGGACACTGTACGTTTCGTGACCGTCACTACGGATGAGGCCGGAAGACGTCTGGATAACTACCTGATGTCCCTGGCAAGTGGCGTTCCCAAATCGCGTGTATACCGGGCCATTCGATCCGGTGAAGTCCGTGTGAACAAGGGTAGGTCGTCGGCCAGCTATCGCGTCCGGGCGGATGACATGGTGCGAATTCCGCCGTTGCGGATGCCATCGAAAAACCGCGTAACGGCAGGGGCCGCCGCCCGCGACAGTCTTCTTGATGCCATTATTGAGAAACATAAGGCCTACCTGGTGTTGAACAAGCCGTCTGGCTGGGCCGTACATGGCGGCAGTGGTATCTCCCTCGGCGTGATTGAGACGCTGCGACAGGCCATGCCAGGAGAGCATTATCTGGAGCTGGTTCATCGACTGGACCGTTCCACCAGCGGGTGTTTGCTGATCGCGCGCAAGCGATCGTTTCTTCGGGAAATGCACCGGCAGATTCGCGAAGACCAGATGGGCAAGACGTATTTGATGGTAGTTCAGGGGCATTGGGATTTGGGCAAACTTCGCTGCGAGGTGCCCCTGAAAACCGAGGAGCGCCGCGGAGGGGAGCGCTATGTGCTTCCGCATCCACACGGCAAATACTGTCGGACCGATTTCGAACCGATTGATTTTCTCTCGGGGGTTACCGTGGTGAAGGCCGAGCTGCATACCGGGCGCACTCATCAGATCAGGGTTCACTGCGCGCATCTGGGGCATCCGATCATTGGTGATGATCGCTACGGAGATGAAGATCTAGAAGACTTAACGCGCAAGCTCAAAGTCAAACGTCTGTGTTTGCACGCGGCGAGTCTGGCGTTCGAATATCCGGAGGGCAACCCGGTGCAGTACGACGCACCCTTGAGCCCTGAAATTGTACGATTGATTGAAAAGCAGTCGAGGTAGCAACGAGCCTTGACGGTGTGAACGGTCGCCCGGCAACCTGAATTACGGAATCAGAAAACCGTAGTGGCGCAATGCCCGGCAGACAAAAATCAATGGCAGGCCAATCAGAGCGGACGGGTCGTCGGAGGACACCTGACTGAACAAGCTGACGCCCAGGCGTTCAATCTTGAATCCCCCGGCGCAATTGACCGGGTTTTCGGCGGCGACATATCGCTTTATTTCAGACGACGTCAGAGAGCGAAAGGTCACATCTGTGCGATCGGTGTGGTTCCAGAGGCTGAGTCCGCCGCGGGCGGCAACGGTGCAGTGGGTTAAAAAAGACACCCGGTTTCCCGCAAAACGTCCCAATTGTTCCTCTGCCCGGGCCGCAGATCCTGGTTTTCCGAGTATTTGTCCATCAAAAAGTGCGATCTGATCGCCTCCAATAATGACCCGGTCTGGGTGCGTTGCAGCAACGGCCAGCGCTTTGGCCTGGCCGAGCCGGGCCACCAATCCGGCGGGACTCTCTGATTTTAGTGGAGTTTCGTCAACTTCCGGATTGATGGCTTCAAAGGGTAGCCCCAGCTGCTCAAGCTGGGCCGCCCGAAACCGCGAAGTGGAGGCGAGAATCGGCCCCGGAATTATGTCGATTTCACTGGAAAAAGAGGGATTTACCTTTGACATGCACCGAGCCTGTAAATATTATACGCGCCTTATGTCCGGGCGCCTGAAACGTATCCACTCAATCGATGAGCTGACTGCACTGACGGCACCGGTTGAAGAAACGCTGAGTGTGAATGAGCTTCCCCGGTTTGTCGAGGCGCTCGCCGTTGACCAGCTGGATGATGCCAGTGTCAGCTGCAGGCTTGAGTT
The DNA here is from genome assembly GCA_963922815.1 of uncultured Gammaproteobacteria bacterium. Taxonomy (GTDB): domain Bacteria; phylum Pseudomonadota; class Gammaproteobacteria; order Steroidobacterales; family SZUA-146; genus SZUA-146. The sequence goes on along the minus strand of CAWUKD010000015.1, from coordinate 25,612 downwards.
TGACGCCACGGGAGCGCACAAAGTGCGCGTTCACGGCCGCATAGACGCGAGCGTGCTTACCCAATGTCAGCGTTGTCTTGACGGGCTGGAACTGGACATGATGATTCCTGTTGACTGGCAGTTGCCGGACGATATGCAGGGAGCCGACGAGGACAATGTCGGTAGTACAGAAATACGACTGCTTGACTGGGTGGAAGATGAGCTTCAGTTGGGCATACCGCTGTTTGCCAAACACGACGATGAGCACTGCGGTGGAGAGCTTGCCAAAAGCTACGTGGCAAGCGACGAACAAGATACGCCGGATACGGTAACCCCGTTTGACGGACTGAAAGACTTATTATCAAAGCAATAAATCCCGCATGTCGGGTACTACTGTTGGAGAACGACCATGGCCGTACAAAAGAGCCGCACGACCCCTTCGCGACGCGGTATGCGACGCTCGCACGATAGCCTGAAGAAACCGGCGCTGTCGATTGACCAGACCAGCGGAGAAACGCACTTGCGTCACCGCATTACGCCCGACGGTTACTATCGCGGTCGCAAGGTTATAACTACTGCGTCTGAACAAGACGACGAGTAGGAACGGCAATTTGCTCTCGCCGGTCTGTAACGGTCAGGCGGCAGAGTCGCGGCAGTCCGCGAATCTCAGGCGGCTTTGATGCCAGCTCTTATTAAAATTGCACTCGACGTTATGGGCGCGGACCTTGGTCCGCGCTCTGCGCTTGAGGGCGCTCGTCTGGCGCTCGAACAACACCCCAACCTGCACCTTCTGCTGGTGGGCGACGAAGCAGAAATCTCTGCATTCATCAGCAATCCGGATTTCAACGAATGGCGGGACCGTGTGACATTGGTTCCGGCACTAACCGTCGTGTCAATGACGGACTCTCCCAAAGAAGCGCTGCGTAATGGCCGTGATTCTTCAATGCGACTTGCGATTGATTGCGTTCAGGAAGGCAGAGCAGAGGCCTGCGTGAGTTCTGGTAACACCGGTGCGCTGGTAGCGATATCGAAATTCGTCCTTAAAACCATTGAGGGGCTGCGACGACCGGCCCTGCTGACGCCAATTCCGGCTTCGGGGGGCGTTACGATTATGCTCGACGTCGGCGCCAACACTCAGTGCACCGCAAGTGTCCTCTCGGAATTTGCGGTCATGGGCAGTCTGGTGGCGGAGACGGATTACGGTGTAGACACTCCCAGAGTCGGGCTGTTAAATATCGGTGTTGAAGCGGGCAAGGGCCACGAAGTGCTTCAGGAAGCTGACGCGATTCTTAGAAACTACACGCTGAATTACACCGGTTTCTGTGAAGCCAATCAGATTTTTTCGACAGACGTTGATGTGGTTGTCAGCGATGGTTTCGCGGGTAACATCGCACTAAAAACCATGGAAGGGTTTTCCCGCTTCATCGCCAGCATGAGTCGAAGTTCGGAACCCGGAATTGCCGGCCTGGATCCTCGGAAACACAATGGCGCCAGCCTGGTCGGGTTGAGAAGCGTTGTGATCAAGTCGCACGGCGGAGCAGATGCTGTCGCATTGAGCCACGCGATCGATACCGCTATGGTCGAAGCCCGCGCCCAGCTGCCGCAAAAAATTCAGTCCGGAATTATTCGCCTGCAGCAACAGTAGCCGGCCCCGCGGCATCAAATACTGGCCAAACGACGCCAAGTCAGGCACGATTCTGGTCGACCGTTTACTTCGGATGTCCACTATGTATAGCAAAATAGCCGGTACCGGCAGCCAGCTCCCCAAGCGGGTCGTCACCAACGAAGACCTCGCAAAAACCGTTGACACCAGCGACGAGTGGATAGTCACTCGCACCGGTATCCGGCAGCGCTATCTGGTTAGCGACGGAGAGACAAATCTTGACCTGGCCGAAGGCGCGGCCCGCAACGCCATGGACATGGCTGGTGTAGATGCGGCGGATGTTGATCTGATTGTGGTTGGTACCACAACTCCAAATCAGGTGTTTCCCAATATGGGGTGCCTGCTGCAGGAACGACTGGGCGTTGAGGATTGCCCCGCGTTTAGCCTCGAGGCCGCCTGCACGGGTTTCATTTACGCACTGTCAGTTGCCGACAAGTTCGTGAGCAGTGGTTCTTCCAAATGTGCGTTGGTTCTGGGTAGCGAAACCCTGTCTTCGATAATTGACTGGAACGATCGCAGTACCTGCGTGCTTTTTGGGGATGGGGCGGGTGCGGTTGTGCTGAAACCATCCGAAACCCCGGGCATTCGCTCGACTCATTTATCGGCCAACGGCAAGTACAAAGATTTGCTGTTCCTGGAATCCGGGATTTCAAACGGTTTCGATAACCTGAAGAGCGGCAGTGATTTCGTTCAGATGAAAGGTAACGAGGTGTTCAAGGTCGCCGTACGTACGCTGGGTCGAATTGCCAAGACGGCGCTCCAGTATAACGATATGACAAAAGAAGAGCTGACCTGGCTTATTCCTCATCAGGCCAACATCCGAATTATACAGGCGGCCGCCAAGATGCTGGACATGCCGATGGAGCGTGTCATTCAGACCGTTCAGGATCATGGCAATACGTCTGCAGCCTCCGTACCACTGGCGCTGGATGTTGGTGTCCGCGACGGCCGTATCAAGCGTGGAGATACACTGCTTTTGGAAGCCTTTGGCGGTGGTTTTACGTGGGGTGCGGCGCTACTCGAGTTTTAACCGGTTTCATTTGCCAGGTTCAGGCAGAGCGCCGGACGGTTTAGGGCTGTTCAGAGCGGCGCCGTGCTGCGGCTCACTGTTAACTTCTTATGGTGTCATGTGTGTCCGGCCGGACACGGTGGATCAGGCGTCAGCAATCTTGGTGGGTAATGTGCGGTATTCGCCCGTTACAGCGAGCTGTTCGCTTCGGATCTGGCTTTTCCAGACGGCAAACGGGTGCCAGTCGGGGTGTTGGTCGGTCGGTAATGTGCCTGAAGAACGCTCATCTTCCGGCAAATCTGGTGCGGTTTTCTTAGTTTGATCCATGTACCCCGGCGTCCCTAGTGTGTTTTTAGTCGCGTAAGTATAAGGCAGCGTTAATTTCAATTCCGTTAACTGGTTCTCATTTTTGATTATGGAAAATACGAAGTTCGATACCAGATTGACGCTATTTAATTAACTTTCAGTGACATAGATGATGTTTAGAGGAAAACCCTGAAGACGGGCGACTTCGCCATATCGGTGGGGATCGCGCAAAAACGCAACGATTCCGTATGGTTGGCGTATTCCGAAAGACGACATCTCTGCCAGGCCGGGTTCATACGTTCATCGATATCCGGCAATTTTGAGTGACGGAAGACAAACCTTCATCGCTACGGATCAGTTCGGCGACGTCTGGGCCAGACTGCACCCGGGGCTTCGTCAGAGCGGACGGAAGTAGCGCCCCGGTCCCGACGTGTTTTCCGGAGCAGCATTACTGGTTTATCATGGCCAGGCTGTCCCGCAATGATTCAATGGCGGGCGGATCATGACGATGAGTCGTACGGTCAACGTTTCCGAACGTGCCGCCTCCAGAATCAAACCCAGGCAAACAAAACATTTATCAGGAATACAATAACTAAATGGCTCGCGCACTCTTATACTGGATTCCAGCATTGGTGGCGCTCGCCTTGCTGTCCGTGTTTTGCATTCGTCATCACGGACCCCTCATTGCAGAGGATCTTAAAACCCGTTCGCGGCTGGCGTTAAACGAGGCGGATCTCAGCGGCGTCGAAATCAGCCGGGTAGACGGACTGGATGTGATCCTGACGGGTGAGGTTGCCAACAGCGGGATTCGCGAACGCGCCGTCTCTATCGTCTCAGGGGTTCACGGGGTTCACAGCGTCGTTGATGAAATGACTACCCAGCCCGTCCGTCAATTAGCAGTGCCTACCGGCCGGCATCAGTTTTCAGCGATGGCTACCCAATCGGAAGTGGAATTGACCGGTATGGTTCGCGATGCCGAAATGCGTGCATCCATTGTGGGTGCAGCGCGACGTGCTTTTGGCGAACGTCGGGTTATTGATCGTCTTGAAGTTGTCGCGTCTGTTCCAGCGCAGTGGACTCCGGTACTGCGAGACCTTCTTGAACAGTTGGCCGGGTTCTCCAGCGGTAAGCTGGATATCAGAGGCACTCACCTGTCGCTGGCGGGCTCTGTGAATTCCCGGCAACGCAAAGATATTGCAGAGGTCGAGCTGTCGCGCGTGGCTGCTGATGTTTTTACGTCGCGTCTGGATGTGGCGGTTCTCGCGCCCGCCGACGAAGTGATTCAAAACTGTCAGTCGACGATCAATGCCAGACTGGAATCGGCTTCGGTTGAGTTTAACTCGGGGAGCGCAACGATCTCTGTTGACAGCTATCCGTTGCTGGAAGATCTCGCCGACATTATATCGAGCTGCGAAGGTACAGCGGTCGAAATACAGGGGCATACGGATTCGGACGGCTCCGAGCAGGGAAACCTGGCGCTTAGCGACAGAAGAGCACAGGCTGTTCTGCAGTATCTGGTTGAAGAAGGTATCGACGCCAGACAACTTTCAGCGCGCGGCTACGGTGAAGCGCAGCCGCGTGCGGACAATTCAACCAGAGACGGCAGGGCGCGCAATCGGCGCATCGAGTTCGTGATTTCGGGGAACTGATATGGGGTATTTGTTTAGTGTCATGTGGGTGTGTCTGGGGGTTGCCTTCGTGCTGGGTGCTCTGATGTCGTATTTCTGGCGAGGGGCACTCTATCGACGAATGACCGCAGACAATGAGCAAAGTTGGCTATCGCGTCTGCGTCAAACTGAGCAGGATCGTGACACACGTATTGCCCAGCTGACTTCGGAGCTCGAAGAGCACCGTGTTCAGGTGCCTACCATGGAGAAGTCGCTCGCTGAGCGCAGCGATATTATTAACGCACTTGAGAGCACTATCGAGTCGAAGAAATCGAGTATCAGGTCACTTGAGGTTCGTCTTGAGGAAGCCGTGAAACTCGCGGCCGATGGAGCAGATGCCAAGGCCGCAGAAGCGGCTGCGTTACGCCACTCCGAGCGTATTGCACAAATCGAACAGGAAATGGAAAGGCATATCGAAGAAGCGAATGTGCGCGACCAGGAGCATGAGGCGCTGAAAGCGCAGCTGGCGCAGGCAGAGGCTCGCGCGGCCGAAGCGGAAGCCCGGCTCGAGGAGCTTGGTGATAGTCGTCATGAAGAATCCGCCAGAGAATCGAAGGAATTACTCGCAACGACAGAGCGTCAGGTCGCAGACCTCAAGCAGGAGTTGTCTGCGGTAAACAGCCGCTATGCGAGGCTACAGGCCGATCACGGTAGTCGCGAGTCTCAGCTTGAAGCGGTGGTCGAAAAACTCACAAGCGTGGAAAATCGTTTGGAGCAACAGAACGTCCGTGCAGAAGATCTTGAGAATCAGCTCAACATCCGTTCTCGTGAGGCAGAGTCGTCAAAGGCCGCGAGCGGCGAGTTGACCGCTGCCAAGGAGCTTCATGAGCAGGCGAAGAGCAGGGCGTCAGAACTGGAAGAAGCCTTGCAAACCATGCGTGAAGAGGCCTCTCGCAATGCGCAAAGCCTTGCGCAGGCTGAGCTGCGCCGAACCGAACTGGAACAAACGCTGAGATCACGCACCGATAAACTGACGCATGAAGAGCGTCAAGGTGTAGAACTGCGCACAAGAGTTGCAGAACTGGAGAGTCGCGCTTCGCAGGACAGCGACCAACGAGCGTCGCTGGCGTCGGAGCTGGCGAGCGCACAGTCTCGCGCAGAGGACACGCAGGCCGACTTCGCTGAATGGAAAAGCCAGGCCGAACGGCTCGAGCGCGACCTGAAGGCGAAGGAACAGTCTGCTATCGAGGCGAAGGCGATGGCCGACGAATGGCAAAATGAGCACGATAAACTAAAAGCACAGTTGGCTAACCAATCATCGCTTGTCGATGACGCGCGTCGTGAAAGCGCCAGGCTGCACCACGAGCTGGCACAGGCAAAATCAGCGTCCGAGAGCGCCCAGGCGCGGAACGCCGAATGGCAGCAGCGACTGGACGATAAGGAACATGAGGCTGCTGAGCGAGCCCGCGACTACAAGAAGCAGATTTTGTCGCTGGAAGAAAAGGCTACGCAGGCGGACAACCAAAAAGAGGAAGTCGCTATGCTGCGTCGAACGCTGGAACAGCGCGACGTCGAATACGCGCGTGAACATCAGGCGTGCAATGAGCAACGCGGTCAGGCAAAGAACTGGCGCTCACGGTATGAAACCCTTCGAGCTGAACACGATGAAATGATTGAAGCTCAAAACGCGCTGAGAAAGAAGCGCGTAGCAAAAAAACCGTCGCAGGACAGTTTGGATAAGCCGGACTGGCTGTTATCGGAGGAGCCTTCCGAAAAAGACGACCTTAAAAAGATTAAAGGCGTTGGGCCGGTCATGGAGAAGACGATGAATAAACTCGGTATTTATCTGTATCGCCAGGTGGCCGCACTTCGCAAGAAAGACGTTGAATGGATCGCGTCGCACATCAACACGTTTCCGGGAAGGATTACCCGGGACGACTGGATTGGCCAGGCCGCCGAGTTACGCAAGGCAAAATACGGGCGCTAAAGCGTTTCTACTGGCCCTGCTACTTGGCTGCCGTTTCCATGTGCCCGGGTTGGAATAGTTCAGGCAGGACATCAGGGACGTGGGCGCAAGACCTATTTACGCAGTGAGCCTAATTTTCGGTGGTGACGGTTTCGCCCTCAGCTGCATTGACGACAAGAGTGCCGCTGATCCGATCGCGGGTCAGTGACGGCGACGTCGCATCTATTACGCCCTCTGCAACAAGAGTCGTGCTAAACACGCTTGAGAACGACATGCTTCGCGGAGTGACGTCATTGTTGAGCTGAAAATTGGCGATTTGCAGCACGCCCTGAAGGTACCGGTCGTCGGAGTCGAACTGGCAGTTGGTCCAGGACAGTTCAAAAGTATCGTCATCGCCTGGAGAACCAAGTCCGGTGCCGGCCGCGTCGACGGTCCAGGTTGCCGTGTAGGCCGGTGCAGGCGTCCCGCCGGCGTTTGAGCAGGTCAGGTCGAGCGCGCTGTTGAATCCCATGGACTCCAGCATCTCAAGGTTCGAATTCACCTCCTGCTGGGTCGTTTCGCTAAACCGGGCCATAAGCCATAGTGTTTCAAGCGTGCGGTACGCCTTTGAAGCAAACCGTTCATCGAGATCGCGGTCACCATCGCTAAACAGCGTACGAAAATCATCAAATGAAAGCGGCGAGAGCGTCGTGGCGCCGACCGCAATAACCACGTTATTAGCGTCGCCATCAAACGTAATCAGCGTCGTTGTACCGTTACGCACGAGCGATAGCTGGCCGCTGGCGGGTAAACGGTCAAGCCCGAACTCCAGCGCCTGACTGACGCCGACGATCAAGTCGCCTTCGAGCAGGTTATCGCCTTCCGTCGGGTTTATGGAAACGGCAAACGTCGTGTTGGTGTCGAGCTCTACAGGTACCTCCCGCAGAGTGATGGTCGCGTTACCACCTTTGACAAAACTGCCGCTAATCAGAAGGCTGGTGACGCTGTCGGTGGTGTTGCCGTTGTTTAATGCAATGGTACCGCTGTTGGCTACGCTGAAGTCGACCATCACCGAGTCTACGGGCGCTTCTTCTTCCGGGTCGTAGCTCTTGCTACCAACGGCCAGTAATAGCCCCGCTACCCAGATTGTCATCAGACCCACAGGTACGAGTGAAGTGCGTAACGTCATTTAGCGGCATCCTTTTGTCTTCGTTGAAGAGCATTGAACAGGTCAGATTGATACAGAGTCCAGACTACAGGCGCGGCCGCAGCAATGGCCAGCAGGTCCAGCGGATCAAACGTGCCACGGCGCGCGTAGGCTTCCAGGCCGGGCACCCAGCGGCACAGCAGTGTGTCTGCACAGGCGCTCACATAGATTACGACCGCACGGTGCTGGACAAATTCCATGAGCAGGCAGAGCCCGATTGTCACGACCAGTGCGGGCCGTCGCAGCTGACGGCGGTTCCACGTGACGGCCAGTGTTGCCAGCATCATAGCCATCGCGTGGAAAAACGAAGGCAGCTGGTATGCAAACGGAATGCGAACAGATCCCTGAATCGACTCGCTCCATGAGTCCGGCCAGATTGCATAAATCAGTACAGGAGCGAACGGGCGGGCCCCCACATACACCAGAAGCCCGGCGAGCAGTGCAGCTACGGCGGCAATGAGCAGTCCGACTGGCTTGTCGGAGCGGACAGATTGATGAAGCAGGGAAGTCATTTGCCTAGTTTAACCCTGCGGCCAATGACTTAAAAGAACTATAAATTTATGAATATTAAAGATAAATTCGTCAATCGAAAACGGGTTGAATCACCGCATTGAGGAGGGCGATTCGCGTTTGGTTCAGAAAATCGACTCTCGCGCATCGTCGCCCGATCTATCGCGTGTGCGCAGCTCAGCCCATGTGGTCCGACTGGCGTTTCCCATAGAATGCTCAAAATGACTCAAAGAACGGCTAGGTTATGGAAAATTCAGCCTTTTTCCTATGTTTTGGTTTACACTACCGAGTCAGGGCATGCTCGAATATGCCCGCTGCTGCAGACGTATTCGATAGTTCGGCTAGTGCTGATGATAATAAAAGGTATACGCTGCCATGAGAGGTTCTTTGAAGAACTTCGTTGTTCATTTTGGAGGGGGTTATGATTTTGGTTTCTAAATTACGTCGCGGTGCTGTTACCGCTCTGATCGTTGTCGGTTTGAGCATGAGTGCAGCCGCGAACGCCACCAGCTACAACAGTCTGGTTGTGTTCGGAGACAGTCTGTCTGATTCAGGCAATATTTTCGATTTGTTTGGCGGTGCTTTTGGCCCCAATCCTCCCTACGCGGATTCACGCTTCACCAGTAATTACACGAATGGCGATGCAGGTCTTGTGTGGGTAGAGCACCTGGCGGGTCTGATGGGCTTGCCCCTGGATAATTCTGTCGCCGGCGGCACTAACTACGCCTTTGGCGGAGCACGCGCTGTGGAAGATCCCGGTGATCTTGTTCCTTCACTACCTGATCAGCTGGGTTTGTACTTTGGTGACACCGGTGGCGCGGCTGATTCCAGTGCGCTTTACGTCGTATTTGGCGGCGGCAACGACGTGCGTGATAACGATGCGGCCAATTCCGCAGCAAGCATAGGTCAGGTTATTGCAGATCTTGCGGCTCAGGGTGCAACAGATTTTCTGGTGCCAACGCTTCCCGACATTGGTTTGACTCCTGAAGCGCTCTCGGGTGGAGCACCAGGCGGTTCTTCAGCGGTGATCAGCGCAGCATCAGCTCAGCACAATGCCAACCTGATGGCAGAAGTGGCAAACCTTGAGCTTTCGCTGGGTGTCAATATTATTACGTTTGACCTGTTCAGCGTGTTTGCCGATGTGATCAGCGATCCCGCGTCATACGGGATTACCAACGTTGATGAAGCCTGCATCCTGACCGACTGTCTTGATCCGGACTCCTACCTGTTCTTCGACGGCATTCACCCGACAGCCATCGTTCATCAGATTATGGGTGAGCTGGCCTATGCAGAAGTGTTGGGTTCACCGATTCCGGTACCTGCAGCACTGCCGCTGTTCTTGTCAGCGCTGGGAATGCTTGGATTGCGTCGCCGTCGCGCGGCCTGATTCCTGTCAGGAAATAATGAAAAGCCCCGCTTGTCGGGGCTTTTTTTATGGGCGATGCCTCGTCACGACTAAAACAGGTACGCGCGTTGATTACGTTTGCGTGTGCTGACTTCGCTGTATGATGCCCATCATTTTGTACAGCAGCTGCGCTGCCGAGAACTCATAGGCGTGGAAGCCTTTGATGGGTGCAAATTCCATCAGGTCGAAGCCAATAATCGTACGCTGAGAGGCAACCGACTCAAACAGTGACAGCGTTTGATACCAGCCCAGACCGCCGGGCACCGGTGTTCCGGTGGACGGAAACACCGACGGGTCCATGCCGTCGATATCGAGCGTGAAGAAGACGTTCTGCGGGAAGTCATCCGGCAATTCGAGCGTGTTCACGTTGTTTGGTACCAGAGTGTCCGCGTCCTGATAGAGCACACCGTGTTTCTTGCGCGCTTCGATTTCTTCCTGGCAGTACGCTCGAACGCCCAGTTGGTACAGAGGGATGCCAAGGTCTACCACTCGACGCATTACCGACGCGTGGCTTAGCGGATTGCCTTCATACGCGTCACGCAAATCGGCATGAGCGTCGACTTGTACAACGCCGATGTCCGTCTTCCCGGCCGCCAGGAGTCCACGTATCATCCCGTACGTAACGCTGTGTTCTCCACCAATACCGATGGGGATGCGACCATTTCGAACGATCGGCTCGACGACGTCTGCAATGGCCTGCATAACTTCGTCGTTGTCGCTGCTGATGTGAACGGCCGGATGCGTATGAATTCCAAGATCGCAGGGCGTGCTTTTTCCATCCCAGGTCTCCAGTTGCCAGGACGCGTCCAGAATTGCGTGTGGGCCGAGCGAGGTGCCAGCGCCGTAGGACACGGAAGCTTCGTATGGCACGGGCACGATATGGAAAAGGGCGTCTTCGAAGGCAGATTGTTCGATTTCAGACCCCAGAAAAATGGGCGTGTTGTGTGCTGTCATGATGGTATCCGTCACTAGCATTGCCGCTATGGTCGTCCGGACTCCAGACTTGCGGCGAGAACGCACCCGAAAAAGGGTTGGATGCGGCGGTACCGTGGTTGCTGACGTGCGGACAAATTATGGTTGATTCTGGTTGACGTGTTCAGCAGGGCCCGCTGCGGGCTTCCTGCTTCCAACGTCAGCTCAGACGCTGTTTGAAATCCTCGTACCCGAACTCTCTGATTATTGTGAGTGCATCCGAACCGGAATTCCACAGTGCAATCGAAGGAAGATTGATTCCGTTAAACGTTGAAGTCTTGACCATGGTGTAGTGACTCATGTCGTCAAACATCAATCGCTGACCCCGTTCCAGCGGCTGATCGAAGCTGTAGTCACCCATGACATCTCCGGCAAGGCAAGTCTGGCCGCCGAGACGATAGCGGTGCGCCTTTGCCGAAGCCGGACCGGCGCCAAATATATCTGCACGGTATGGCATCTCAAGAGTGTCAGGCATGTGACAGGTCGCTGACGTGTCCAGTATCGCGAGGTCCTGATCGTTATGTGTGACATCAAGCACGGTGCTGACCAGTACGCCAGTGTTGATGGCAATCGCTTCTCCGGGTTCCAGATATACGTCAACGTCGTAGCGTTCTTTGAAGCGTTTGATGCGATCAATCAGCGCCGCCACGTTGTAGTCCGGCTGCGTGATGTGATGGCCGCCGCCAAAATTAATCCATTTCAGGGAATGCAGCAGCGGCTCGAGTGCAGCTTCAATCACCGATAGCGTCCGATCAAGCGGCTCGAAACCCTGTTCGCACAGAGTATGAAAATGCAGGCCGCTAATGCGGGCCAGGGCCGGGTCCTGAGGCGCCAGTGATGCCAGTTCCGTAATGGGAATACCGAGGCGCGACCCGGGCGCACACGGATCATAGAGCGGGTTCGCACCCTCTGAGTGAAGAGGATTTATGCGCAGCCCGATCAGCGGTTTATACGCAGACGATAGCCGGCTACCGAGGCGCGTTGACTGATGCAGTGAGTTAAACACGATGTGATCGGCGAACCCGGCAATTTCATCAAACTCGCTGTCGGTGAATGCGGCTGAATAGACGTGGCACTCGCCACCGAATTCTTCATGCCCAAGTCTTGCTTCGTTCAGGCCGCTGGCGCAGGTGCCGTGCAGATATCGCGAAATCAGTGGCGCAAGCGAGAACATGGAAAACGCTTTCAGGGCAAGCAGACATTTCGCGCCAGACTCGTCGCAAACGTGTTTGAGTATTCGGAGATTATGCTCCACCGCAACTTCATCCACGACGAAACACGGCGAGGGCACTCGCGTCGGATCAAAACTATTGAACGTATGGCTGTTCACAGACTGTCGCTAGTCAAAGCTGACGTCTTCAGGATCAATGACGGTCCATGGAAGTCCGTATTGATTCATGTCCTGCATAAACAGGTCAGGGTCACACTGCTCCATATTCCAGACGCCGGGTCGTAGCCAGTGACCTTCCAGAATCATTTTTGCACCGATCATGGCCGGTACGCCGGTCGTATACGAGATAGCCTGCGAGCCAACTTCCGAGTAGCAGTCCTGATGGTCCTTGATGTTATACAGGTACGCCTTCCTTGCCTCACCGTCTTTGACGCCGGTGACGTAGCATCCGATGCAGGTTTTTCCCTTGGTCCGGGGTCCCAGCGTTGAAGGGTCGGGCAGCAACTCTTTGAGAAATTGAATGGGTACTATTGGCTGGCCCTGATACATTACGGGCTCGATGCCGGTCATGCCGACGTTTTCCAGAACTTCAAGATGTTTCAGGTAGCTGTCGCCAAAGCTCATCCAGAACTGCGCTCTTCGCAGTGATGGGTAGTGTTTGGTCAGGGACTCCAGTTCTTCATGGTACATGCGGTAAATGTTGTAGGTGCCAACATTCTCAGGGCAGGTGAAGCTGACCCGTTTGGACATGGCGGGAGTCTCAACAAACGCACCGTTTTCATAGTGACGGCATTCGGCGGTGATCTCGCGAATGTTTATCTCGGGATTGAAGTTTGTGGCAAACGGATAGCCGTGATCGCCGCCGTTAACGTCGACAATATCGAGCGTATGGATTTCGTCGAAATGGTGTTTCGCGAGGTACGCCGTAAACATGTTGGTCGCACCCGGGTCGAAGCCGCTTCCCAGCAGGGCAGTCAGTCCAGCCTGTTTGAACCTGTCCTGGTAAGCCCACTGCCATTTGTATTCGAACCGGGCCGTATTCAGTGGTTCGTAGTTGGCGGTATCCAGATAGTGCACCCCGGTTTCAAGGCACGCGTCCATGATGGTCAGGTCCTGGTACGGCAGCGCTACGTTAAGGACGAGCTTGGGTTGTACCTTTTTAATCAGTGCGACAAGTTCCGGCACGTTGTCGGCGTCGACCTGTGCGGTGTCGATAGACACGCCCAGTTTCTTTTTGACGGCACTGGCGATCGCAATGCACTTTGATTCGGTGCGGCTGGCCAGAACTATCGACGAAAAAACGTCGGGCACCATGGCGCATTTGAAGGCTACGACCTGACCAACACCGCCGGCACCAATTATCAGTACGTCTGTCATAATAAACTCGCTTTAAAACTCTTTCTCGTAGTAGGTATAGCCCTGCAGGCTGGCATTAAATGTGTTCAACATGACCTGCCGTTCCTTGGCTGTAATCCGCCCGTCCCTGACGGCGCGCTCGGCCGTGTTCCGGTATTTGAGAAACATCTCTTTGGGGTTGTACTCGACGTAGGTCAGCACATCCTTGATCGTGTCGCCATGGATCTCTTTGATGAAGTCAAACGAGCCGTCGCCATTAATCCGTACGCTTACCACATTGGTGTCACCAAACAGGTTGTGCAGGTCACCGAGCGTTTCCTGATAGGCGCCGATCAGGAATACGCCCATGTAGTACTCCTCCCCGGGCAGGAGTTCGTGAACAGGAAGAACCTGCGTAATCTCGTTGTCGCCGATAAACGCGTCCATTTTGCCGTCACTGTCGCACGTTATATCGGCCAGTACGGCTCGGCGGTCGGGCCGCTGGTCAAGGCGATGGATTGGCATTACCGGAAACAGCTGATCGATAGCCCACACGTCGGGCAGAGACTGGAACAGGCTAAAGTTTCCGTAGTAGATGTCAGCCAGTGAGTTCTGCAGATCTTCAAGATCGGCGGGCACGCGTTCCATTTTTGACGTCACGGCCACCGTGCGCTGCAAGATGTCGAAAAACAGGTTTTCGGCACTGGCGCGCTCGCGCAGGCCTATTTGCGCGTGCCGAAACAGCTCTCGTATTTCATCTCGATAGTAGTGTGCGTCGTTAAAGCACTCCTGGACATTGGATACGTTCAGGTCCTCTTTGATTTCGCGCAGTTTCTTGACTGTGGTGTGCTCGTCGGCCGACGCGGGTGCCGGATTCAGGGCCTCGAACTGCGTGGTGTCCAGAATGTTAAACAACAGTACAGAAGAATAGGCAATCGTTGCACGTCCCGATTCTGTGACGATGACCGGGTGCTCAATGTCGTGACGGTCGAACGAGGTTTTTAACGTATCAACGATGTCAGCGCAGTACTCCTCCAGAGTGTAGTTGCGGCTCTGATCGTCATTGCTGGCCCAGCCCGTATAGTCAACCGCAAGACCACCACCCAGGTCTATGTGGTTTAGCGCCGCGCCTTCTTTGACGAGGTCGGCGTAAAAACGACAGGCTTCGGTAATGCCGCCGCGAATTTCCTGAATGTTTGGAATCTGGGAACCCAGGTGGCAGTGAAGCAGCTGAAGACAATGTAGCTTGTCCGCTTTTTTGAGTTCGTCCACAACATGGATCAGCTGGGCCGTTGATAATCCAAACTTGCTGCGGTCTCCGCTGGATTTGTTCCAGTGACCGCTGATGTGCGTCGTCATTTTTACGCGCACGCCAATCAACGGTTCAATGCCGAGCCTCGCGCTGCGCTCCAGAATGATCGGTAGTTCCGTAGGGGTTTCGAGAACGAAAAAACAGCGAAAGCCCAGCTTGACAGCCTGCAGCCCAAGCTCGATAAATTCGTCGTCTTTATAGCCGTTACAAATGATCAGGCTGTCAGGTTCGTGAAGCGTTGAAAGCGCGATGATCATTTCGGGTTTGCTGCCGACTTCAAAGCCGTGCTGATAGCGCGCGCCGAAATCAGCGATCTCTTCGATCACCTGCGCCTGCTGATTGACTTTGACCGGATAGACGCCGCGATACTTGTTGTTGTAACCAAGTTCTTTGATCGAAGCCCTAAAGGCCTCATTGAGTCGGTAAATCTGAGCGTCGAGATGGTTTTCTATGCGGAGCAGAACGGGCATTTGCAGGTCGCGTTCCACCATGCCGTTGACCATGTCGAGTAGCGGAACGGAAGCATTCAGCGTACGTGCGCACACGTTGCCGTTATCATCGATACTGAAATAGTCGTTGGCCCAGCGCTCAATGCCGTAAAGGTCGTTGGCTTCGGCGGCCGTCCATCTGTCTGAAGGAGAATTCACTAATGTATCCTGCGCGCTCTTGAATCGAATCCGATAGTCCGAATACGGTCATCGGCCGGCAATATTAGCCTCGAATCACCGGCGAAATCTAGCAAAAATTGCGTTTGGAATGGCCTCGGAATCAAACTCGCTTGCGGATGCACGCCGTGAAGCCAGGACTGTCCGCATGGTATTGACCCGGGGTGTTGTAAATCAGGTCACAGGACGCTGAACGGCTCCGCAATTAATGGCGCCGAACCGGCCGCGGGTCTGACAGGGGGATCGGCCAACGACGGGCAGGTACGTCGGCCGGCGGCTGCGAATAGCGGGGATTGGCGGGGTGATTCGCACCCCGCCCATGTAACCCGGCAATGAGTCTCAAGACACTTAGCTAGTTTATGGCGCTCGGTCCGGGCGTGCCCAGGAACTGGGTCGAAAACGCGGCGACATCAAGAAAGTTCACGGCGCCGTCGCTGTTGAGATCGGCGTCAAGATCACCGGTCTGGAAT
This sequence comes from uncultured Gammaproteobacteria bacterium, assembly GCA_963922815.1. Taxonomy (GTDB): domain Bacteria; phylum Pseudomonadota; class Gammaproteobacteria; order Steroidobacterales; family SZUA-146; genus SZUA-146. The sequence goes on along the minus strand of CAWUKD010000015.1, from coordinate 10,056 downwards.
ATGTCGTTCTGAAGCAGCACCAGGTCGAGGAAATTGATGGTGTTGTTGTTGTCGAGATCGGCATCGCACTGGTTGCCGAAGCCGTCGCCGTTACTGTCACGCTGGTTGGCGTTGGCCGCCAGCGTGCAGTTGTCACAGGCATCGCCAATTCCGTCGCTGTCTCCGTCGAGTTGAGCTGCATTGGCAACTGACGGGCAGTTGTCATCGCCGTTCAACGTGCCGTCAAGATCCCGGTCAATGGCTGCGCGTTGGGCATAGCCCGGGGGTACGGCCGTGACCGTCAGACGATCGCTGCCGGTTTGAACAAGGGCCCGAAGCTGAACCGCGGTCAGCGGCGTGTCGGCTGCGTTGGCGCCCTGGAACGTGCCATTGGCCAGACGTGCATAGCTCACGGGAGTATCGTCGATCACGCCGTGAGCGATAATGTCGGCTTCGGTCGTGTTTCCGCCAAGAATGGCCGACGTAAACGACGCATCGGCGCGTGCCAGCAGTAATTCGATTCGATCCAGGACATCGGCACCGCTGGTGCTCGTCAGGGTGATCTGCTGTCCGACAACGGGGGCCAGGTCAGTATCAAAGGCCATCATGTAGTCCACGGTGTCGCGTCGGGCCTGATCGTTTACAAAGCCGACCGTATTGTTAACCGCGCTTTGAAACACGGTAGCGCGGAAAAACCGGAACAGAGTGTCCGTGCTGCCATCGTGCAGGAAGCCGGTGCCGCGCACCTGGTCGCCCTGATGACTGGTATCGCCTGGCAGGAAGAAGTCGACCTGTGGCATGCCAAACATGCCGACTTTCTGATACATGTTGCGCAAGTGCGGGATCTTGAAGATCTGTTCTTCGCCTTCGAAACTGGCCGCGGTTGATGCGCCGAAACGACCGAGCGCAGGATTCAGTTCGTGACAGCCGTTGCACGTAAAGCCGTCCTGTTCGCCGGTGAAATCAAAAGGTGCTCCGTCAGAACGTCGGGATCCAAGGTAGAAGTCCTGACCCGCCTGCTCGTTGGCATTGAGTGAATTATCAATCGCACGAACGGGATTGGGTGGAAGGGTTAGTTCCAGCGCAAAATTGGTGAAACTGGCCATATCCGCTGGCGACAGCTCCGCGTTATTGCCGACGAGACCTGGAAACGCGACGTTAAAATTCAGGAACGAAATAACTTCGTCGCTGGCATCTGTTCCGAACACGCCGACGGCCCGGTCGCCGCGCCAGTGCATGGCGCCGGAATTGGACATGCCACGGAGTGTTTGCGTGGTCATGGGGCCTTTCATCGGATGAAGCTGATTGATATTGCCCGTTCCATTGATGTTGTCGGGTGCCTGGTTCAGGATTTCGACAATGGCCTGAAGATTGACCGGAAGAGGACTGTCAATGACTTCATCATCCGGATTGCCAAGGTCCCACGACAGTCCGTCCATGTCACCGAAAATATGGCAACTCGAGCACGACGCTTCACCGTTTGATGAGGTGAGCATCGCATCGTACAAAAACGGCCTTCCGTCGATGACTTCAGCGGGCTCGGGATTGTGCAGTGTACGTTTCGCGATCACGGTGCCGTCGCTCAGGTCGATCGCATACAGCGCGTTGTCGAACCTCGTGGTCGCATAGAGTCGATTTCGGGCCTCGTCCAGCACCACGCCCGACGGGCCGCCTCCTGGAACGTCAATATAGCTGGCGCTTGCGGTTTCAGGATCAAAAGTTCCGTTAACCAGCGCGCCCGTGCTGACTACTCCGATTTTGGAAGATCCGAAAGCCGCTACATAAAGCGTGTTTCCGTCACTACTGATGGCCATGCTGGTGGGGGTTGCGAGTGAATGATCCTTGATGCCTGCCGGTGCTGGCGTGACAGCGTAATCAATGTGGCTGTTAAGGTGCCGAATAACGTTTCCGGTGGAGGTCAAAACCGAAATGCGCGACTGCGCGAGATTGCCCTGAACGGTAGACCCGCCAAAGCCGCCAGGTCCTTCGAACCTGACTTCGTTGATGGCCTCGGTATTGCTGATATAGACATCGCCATTGGTTGGGTTTACCACCATGTTAAACAGGGTCGTACCAATTCCGGAAAAGCTTTCTGTTTCATTGAGGGTGGTGGCGTCGATTGCAAACACGTCATAGTCGGGCAGCGTAAATCGAATACCGTTGCTCCAGTTGCGATCAAGCTGGTCCCGCCACTCTCCGCTGGCCTGATCGTATTTTACGATGAGGCTGGTTTCCGGCGCATTGGCTCCGTGCACGTTGGTCGAAGGACCGGGGAGTCCGCCTGGCACGTTACCGCCGGGCAGTCCGTTTGGGGATGTAACTCCGTCTCCGGCGCAGGGAGCCGCACCGAATCCGTTACACACCAGTCCTTCGCTGACCACGGCCGTCTGATTGCCGGACATGAACACCGCCGCATATACTGTGTTGCCGTCCGGACTTACGGCCAGCGCTCTTGGGGTGTCGCCAAAGAGCTCAACAATTTTTAAAGGTGTTCCTCCAAGTCCCGAACCGGTATTGGTGGCATCAAAAACCCACACATCTGCACGCGGTACGCTGGGCGTTGTCAGCTGCGGGTCACCGGCACCATCGACGCCGTTCAGTGATGCGTGCACCCGGTGCTGCCCGCGGTGGGCCGTTGTGATAAACGCACGGTCATTGGCGAACACAAGGTCTCGAGGCTCGTCGCCAACCAGTAGCGTATTTACCACGCGCGGTGTGTTTGAGAGGTCTACAATACTGACGCTGTCTGACAGGTGATTAACAACCCAGGCTTCGGAATTATTGCGAAAGGTGACCGTCACCGGCTCCATACCAACGGGCAGTGATTCGTCATGGACCAGGCCATCGTCACGTACGGTGAAAATTTCAATGTGGTTGTCCGAGGTGTTCACTGCGATCAGCCGGGTTCCGTCAGGCGACATCGAGACGGGTCTTACGTGACCGCTTTCAAAGTGAAGATAGTCGGTTTGGGCGGCTGCGGACTGAGAGCCGATCATTATTAAACAAACCAGTGAACCAAACAAAACTGAACGTGAATCTAAACGCATCATGAACCTCATAACCGGGCGGCCAGTATTAAAAGGAGACGCTGGCGGATGAGCCGGTAATTATCATTGTTATCGGGCATCCCCTTACCCTTTCATGCCAGTGTAACGCAACGATTTCGAAGATGCTGATCTGGTGGCCATAATGTACCTGTTTTGCGCTGCAAACCGTGTGTAATAACGTGTATTTCCGGATTATGTCTGCGTTTTTTGCACGGAAATGGCTGCTACAGCTTATGTCACATTCCAACAAGTGCAACGTACTTTGAGTCGGGGTAGACTACAGCGATATTCTCAGTTGATTGCACTTGCTATGGCCCGTCCAGAATCTACGCCGTCGAATCCTGATGACCGGACATTGGTTGCACGCCGACCAAGTCATTTCACGCACCTGGGCGACAATCGCCCGTACCTGAGCGTGGTTCACCCTCACGGCAAGAAAAACCGCTACCCGATTACCGACAAAGGCCTGATCATTGGTCGTGGACGCAGCGCCGATGTGTTTCTCGATGATGGGCAGGTGTCTCGGCAACACTGTCAGATCAGGCTGACCAAGGAAGGCATTATTGCCGAAGACCTGGGGTCAACCAATGGTACCCATGTCAATGGCAAGACGATTGATCAGTGCGTTCTTGACCCGGCCGTCAGAATGAAAATTGGCGAATTTGTTTTGCGCGTTGAATATCGCGCCCGCATTGAAATCAAGGCCGAGAAGCAGCTTCAGGAAGCGGCTTTGACGGATGAGTTAACCGGACTGAATAACCGCCGCTGGTTTTTCGGCCAGAGTGCCACCAGTCTGGCCAGCGCAATTGATGCAGGTCAGTCGATTACGGTGGTCATGATCGATATCGATCATTTCAAACAGATTAACGATCGACTGGGTCACGCGGCCGGCGACCATGTGTTAAGAGAAGTCGCCAAAGTACTGTCATCGCACAAACGGTCGCGAGATTTGCTGGCCCGTTTTGGCGGCGAAGAGTTTGTCATGCTGCTGCCCGATACGGATGGAACGGACGCTCTGGTGTTTTGCGACCGGCTGTGCGAAGCGGTCAGTCAGTCAAATATTGACTATGAAGGTGGGCATATTTCTGTGCAGGTGTCGGTGGGGACATGGACTCAGCCTGCCAATCAGATTGCCTCGATAGAGCAGGCAATTGGTGGAGCTGACTCGGCCATGTACCGGGCCAAACGTGGTGGTCGGAATCGCGTCAGCGACTAGTGGTCTGTCAGGCTTTAGCGCGGGATTTTGAGCTTAGCCTTTCCATCTGTTCTTCCAGTGGTTCAGGCTTGTGAATATGAAAGCCCTGGGCAAAATCGACGCCCAGCTGTTTCAGGCAGGTCTGGGTGTCCTCGTCTTCAACATACTCGGCAATAGTCTTTTTACCCATTGCGTGACCAATGTCATTAATGGATCCCACCAGTGCGCGGTCAATTGAATCGGTAACCATGTGTTTTACGAACATGCCGTCAATTTTGACTATGTCGACTTCCAGACTTTTGAGATAGGCAAATGACGACACGCCGCTGCCAAAATCATCCAGGGCAAACCGGCATCCCAGCGCTTTCATTGTGCGGATGAATTCGGTGGCGGCATCGATATTTTCAATGACGCCTGTTTCGGTGATTTCAAAACAGATTTTCTCGGCGGTCGCTCTGCGATTTTCCAGCAGTTGGACGAGAAGCGCCTTGAACTCTTCATCGGTCACCGACTGCGATGAAAGATTGATACACACAAAATCCAGTACCTTGAGCTGCCGGGGTTCATCATCGAAGTAGTGCAGGACGTGTTCGCATACCCAGCGGTCAAGCCGAGTCGCAATATGGTAGTTTTCGGCGGCACGAATAAAGCGGCCGGGCAAAATCATATCGCCTTTGAAATCTTTGAGTCGTAGCAGAATCTCGATGGAATGGAGGTCACGGGGGGCGTCATCGAGCGGCTCTATCAGCTGGCTGTAAATCTCGAAACCCTCGCCGTCAAGCGCCGACTGCAAGCGCGCCACCCAGCTCATTTCACCGTGGCGGCGCGTGATTTCAACGTCGTCATCTTCGGTCGAGCAGTACACCCGGTTACGACCAAGGTCCTTGGCGGCATAACAGGCGGTATCCGCAACGCTGAGCAGGTGTTCGGTGCTCTGACTGCGTGTCGTAACGGGCACCATGCCGACACTGGCTGTCACACGAAAATTGTTATCGCCCCATTTGAATCGCTGGCTGGCGAGGAACTGAATAATTTCTTCGGCCCGGCGTCGTGCGTTGTCGATATCGCATCTGTGAAACAGGATGCCAAATTCGTCGCCGCCCAGTCTGGCCAGAACGTCTTCTTCGCGGAGGTATTTTGACAGCATATGACCGACGCGTCGTAACAGTTGGTCGCCTGCGCTATGGCCGCACGTATCGTTGATGATCTTGAACTGATCGAGATCGATGTAACACAGCACATGCTCCCACAAGTGCTCCCTGGCTGTTTTAAGCGCTTCGCTCAGGCTCTGTTCAAAATTCGCCCGGTTGGCAAGTCCTGTGAGCAGGTCATAGCGGCTTTGATATTCGAGCTTGTCCGACAGGGCGCGTGCTTCGGTGATATCTTCACACACCGCCAAAATGCCGGATCGTTGCGCTTCGCCTGTGGCGCGTGCGGCGACTCTCACCCAAAGAGGGCTGTCGTCGGAGCGAATCAGGCAGGTTTCCCAGTGACGTACTTCACCGTTGGCTTGTACGCATTCTTCAAAGTGATCTTTAACTGCGCTGCGCTGGGACGGCAGATGCAGGCGCTGCGCCTGTCGTCCAATGAGTTCTTCCGGGCGGTAGCCGAGATGTTCGGCGCCGTAGCGGTTTACCGACAGGATGACGCCGTTGCCGTCCATGCTGAAAAACATTGACGGGTTCTGGTCGTACAGCATGTTGAGCTGTTTTTCGCTGACCTGCTGCGCTTCGATGGCCATTCTCGATTCGGATACGTCCTGCAGGACACCCCGGAGTCGGGGAGACGAGTCGCGGCCAGCCGGGATGCGTCTGCCGGCAATTCGGAACCAGCGAAGTTCGCCGTTGGCCGTGCGAATTCGAAATTCAAACGTATAGCGTTCGGCATCATCATCGTCGGCTTTCGCCAGTGCTTCAAACTGTTCCCAGTCGTCGATAAAAACGTTGTCCTTTAGAAACGCCGGGCGCCTCAGCCAATCGGCTGTCGGATAGCCAAGCAGGCTCTCAATTTGCCGATCAATGTGCCGAACTTTCCACGTTCGAATTTCGACTTCGAACGCGATGGCTTCCGTGTCGCGAACCATTTCCTGATGTCGTCTGATCTGTTGCTGCAGCGTGCGCTGTAAACTCTTTACCGCTGACGCGTCACGCACGGCCAGTACAATCTGCTCCATCTGTTTAGGTTCACGTTTTCCATGAACATGAATCCACTGTTCGTCAGAGTTGTGGATCAGGCGTGCCTGAGTCTCGAATGACGTTTGGGTTTCATCTTCGAGTGCCGTCGATAAAAACTCGCGGTCATGTGGGTGGATGCAATTCAGAAAATCTTCGGCACTCGACAGAGCGGCTTCCGGCAGCCAGTCGGGCATGGTGGGAACCCAGTGACCGACTTCCAGTGCACTGTTCCAGTACCAGGTTGCTACACGCATCTGGTCCATGAGTTCTTCGGTTACGGAATTTTGGGTACAAGCTTCTTGCACACTCGGCGATTCAAGGCCGTCGACAACGCTCAGAATGCGATTATTGTTATCGTTCATGCAATCCTGTCTGCGCATGCGTTAAAGATTTGACTCTTTCTATAGCGCGCTCCAAATTCAGGAAAAGATTGTTTTCCTGATTGATCCATCATGCCACAGGGATTCATGAAATACAGATCAAATAAGGGTTTTTACGTTCATATATGTAAATTTGGAGGTTTTCCCGATGTATTGCATTAGCAACGGCAAAACAAAGGCTTAGCGGAGTTATTTCGTCTCACCTCTATCTACGTAGACTTTCGTTATTAATCGAGGTAGGTTTAGGGTTCACGTTCTGAGTCACAGGAAGCTATATGAACGCCCAAGACGACACACCAATTCCCAAGCCGACACCGGCAGAACTGGTCATTCTGGGAGTACTCTGGGATCACGGTCCGGCCACGGTTCGGGCGGTTCACGAGGCCATGCCTGGCGGTAATGTCAGTGGGTACACAACCATTCTGAAACTGCTGCAAATCATGCATCGCAAGGGACTGGTGGTAAGAGACGATTCGAGACGCGCCCATGTTTACCGGCCGGTTTCAAGCCGGGTGAGCGTTCAGACTCAATTAACGTCTGATCTGGTGCAGCGGGCGTTCGACGGTTCGCCGTCCAAGCTGGTTGTGCAGGCATTGGGTTCCACTCATTCGGCCAGTCGGGAAGAGCTCGACAAGATTCGAGAGCTGCTCGATCAACTGGAGGCGCAACAACCCGGATAACGCTGTGATTCAGACTCTATCTGTAATGATCAACGCGCTTGGCTGGACGTTTCTGCATGCGATGTGGCAGGGCGCTCTGGTCGGATTGCTGTTTGTTCTGTCGCGATCCGTACTCGGATCGGCGAGTCCGGCCATTCGCCATGCCAACGCACTGACCTGGCTGGTGCTGTTTGTATCGCTCCCTCTATTCACATTTGTTGCCTTGCTGGCAACGAGCACCGGTGCTTCGGCGGTTTCGGTTGTGCCGGCCATGTTGCCGGCTATCCATATTGCACAATGGCCCGCCGAGTCGCCCGGTTTTTTCCCCGGTATGCTGTCACTGGTCGGGTGTCTCTGGCTATCGGGCATCATCGTGCTGTCTGTCCGACTGTTCGGAGAGTGGCGCACGCTTGAGCGCCATACGTGCTCGGGCAGTCGACCAATACCCCAGCTCGAGGAATCGTTCGCCGAGCTCAGGCAGGCGATGCGGGTGCACATCCCGGTCAGGCTTGTTGAGGCGGTAAACGCCACGGTGCCGATGGTCGTGGGCTTCATCAGGCCGGTGATCGTATTGCCAAGCAGCGCTCTGCTCGGGTTAACGCCCCGTGAACTTGAACTGATTATTGCCCACGAACTTGGGCATCTGCGTCGCAAGGATCACCTGATTAACTATCTGTTAATCGTTGCCGAAACGCTGCTGTTTTTCCATCCGGTCGTTTACACATTGACCCGGACTATTCGTCATGAGCGTGAACTGTGCTGCGACGATCTTGTGATAACGACTTTCAACGAACGCGTTTGTTATGCCCATGCGCTTAGCAAACTGGAGATCATGCGGGGCTCTGAATCCGTTTCATCTACCAGTTTGCGGCTGGCTGCGGCGGACGGTCCTTTGGTCACGCGTATTGCTCGCATGGTCAGCGGTCGAACGCATCGTCGATGGGGGGTTATGCCGGCGGCCATGCTGCCCTTTGTTGCGGCGGCGTTTGCGTTTAGCGGATTTCATCTGGCGCATTTGGCCAGCGGCCAGAAGGACGACAGAAAAACACTGCCCGCCTCTGCTTCACCTGAATCCGGCGAGCGCTCTGCCAGCAACGTACAAAACGTTGGCGACGACCCGGTCGAAGAGGTCCAGCTGCATCCGGTTGATATAGGCGACTATCCTCGTCGCAGGGTGGCGGCCTCCGCGGTGTCTCGTATTACCCTGGCACTAACGCAAACTGATGCACAACAGCCGCTGGGTGCCATAGAGCGAGGGGAAACAGTCTCTCGGTCGGCCAGGCGCGCGCCGGACGCGGGTTCGATATCAGCCGGCGGACGATCGGCAACTCATCGTCCTGAAAACGAATTGACGCTGACGGCAACTGAGACCGGCAACGCCGCCAGGCAATCTCAAAACCCGCTGGCTCCCAGGTACGCGGCCAACACCGGGGTACGGGCGGTACCGTCAGCCATGAACGCAGACGGCGGAAGCCTGAATCAGTCACACGCTCCGGCCGAGTCCGGCTCCGAGCACACGACTCCGGCAGGAATTGGTGGCGTGAAAGTGGCCTATATCCCGACTGAAACGAATGTGCAGTATCCCCCGTTTAGCCGGCAAGCCGGACTGCCTTCCTTACCGTCTTACCGTCCGGAGCTGTCAAACTCGGGCGCTGAGTTGATGGCTGAAGAAGTGGTAAAACTTTCGAATATCGACGAGGGCGATCTGGTTGAGACCGGCGGGGCGCTGATCCATCGCGTTACTCCGCGCTATCCGACACGGGCCCGCTCTCGTGGTCTGATTGACAAAGTCATCGTGTCAATAGATGTCGATGCAAACGGAAAAGTGAACAGCGTATCGGTGATTAACCGCGATTCCCGACCCATGTTTCAGCGATCGGTGATGAGGGCTGTTACGCAGTGGCAGTTTGAGCCGTTGTTGCGAAATGGCGTGCCGGTGGAGCGCACGGTCGAGCAGTCGTTTGATTTCAGGCTGGAACCGTTCACGGCCAAGCGCCGATCGTCGAGTTGTCGCGACACCCAAAGCTATTGTCGTTTGTCTACCTGAGCGCAGGGCTCCCGGGATTCGCCACCAGAGCTTGGCAATGGCTGACGAAGTGACTGAGCGTCACTCGATTCAACGGACCCTGCACGCGTACCTGCCTACATCCAGCTGGGCCCTTTCAACGTTTCGGTAATAAACCTTGGAAACAGGGTGGGATTCATCAGTCCGGAAAAGATAAAGCCCCACAGTGCGCCGGTGAGATGGGCCATGTGGCCGATATTGTCGCTGGCTTTGCGATCCATATACCAGGAGTAGTAGAGGTAAGCAGCGGCGGCCAGAATCTGGGGAATGGGGATGACGCCGTACAGGTAAAGATTGTCCCACGGCGCAAACATGATGATGGCGAAAACCACCGCTGAGACACCGCCCGATGCACCTAATGCGGCGTAGCGGGGGTTGTTGGCGTTGCGCAGATAGCTTGGAATCGAAGACACCACAATCCCGCCAAAATACAACATCAGAAACAGGACAGCGCTGTTTTCACCGAGGAAATGGGGATAGTAAAGTTGCTCCACGGCGTTGCCAAATGACCAGAAGACAAACATGTTAACCAGCAGATGCATGAAGTCGCCGTGGAT
>CAWUKD010000014.1:0-39724 GCA_963922815.1 uncultured Gammaproteobacteria bacterium | reverse complement strand
AAAACATATTCGGACGACACGAAACTCTCGCAAGAACGCCCCAAGAATCAAACGAAAAAGAAACCCGACAGGAAACACAGCAAAACCAACCCGAGACAAGATCCCAACCCGGCAAGGCACACCAGAAAACACAAAAAGCCCAAATTCAGAACGAGAGCGTGTCAGGAGTAGAAAAGCGTGAAGCAGGGGAAAGCCTCAGCAAGAGCGTGACAGGATTCGAAAAGGGTAAAGCGAGGAACAGACCAGCGGGGGCCCGGGGGCGCAGCCCCCGGATACGGGGGTGTGGGGGTGTAACCCCCACTAAGGGGGCCCGGGGGTCTAACCCCCTTGGTTAGTGTTCTATCTGTTCAAACGCATCCCTGGTCAGGTTCTGCGCGGTTCCTTCCGTTACCACAACGTTGTCTTCGATGCGTATGCCGCCATAGGGTCTGAGTGTTTCGATGGTGTCCCAGTTAATGCTGTCCTTCATGGCACCTTTTTTGGCGCCTTCGAGCAGCGAATCGATAAAATATATGCCGGGCTCGATAGTCATGACCTGATTCACATCGATGCGTCGGGTCAGCCTCAGAAAATCATGCCCCTCGGGTGGGTCCATGTGTTCGCCGGCTTTGTCTTTCATGAAGCCGCCGACGTCATGAACCTGCAGGCCAATGTAATGCCCCAGTCCGTGTGGGTAAAACACGGAGGTGAGGCCGCTGGCGGCGGCATCATCGCCGCTGACATTGATGACACCGGCGCTATTGAGGAGGCCGCCGATGGCACGGTGAGTATCGAGATGCAGCTGCGGGTAGTGAACGCCTGGTTTGACCATTTCGCACACTATTTGCTGCAGTTCATCCATGCCATCGATGAGTTCGCTGAACAGCCCGTCGTCATAGGCGTACGTACGGGTGATATCCGAAGCGTACCCGTTGCAGCCGGCGCCGGCATCAATCAGGAATGAGCGTCGTTGGTCGGCGGGAATAATCTGCGTGTCACGATAGGTGTAGTGCAGTACTGCGGCGTGCTGATTGAGCCCGACAATGTTGGTGTAGGGGAGCTGGTCATCCGTATGTTCGCAGGCAGCGCAGTAGGCCAGATGGATGTCGTACTCCGACGTTTCCTCCTGGAACGCCAGACAGGCAGCCCGATGTCCCAGGGCGCCGAGGTAGGAAGCCTGTTCCATGCAGGCAATTTCGTACGCGGTTTTCCATGCGCGTTCGTAGTGTAGCTGGTTGGTGATCGCTGGCTGATTGGCCGTCAGCTGGCCCCAGCTGCTAAAGCGGTCCTGCCATTCGCCAAAAAAGGCAACACGTCCTTTGGGTATGAATTTCCTGGCATCATCTTTATCGGAAATCACCTTGATATCAAATTGCTCTACCCAGAAACCGGAGGGAGCGTCGGGGGTTTTGTGCCAGTAGTCTTCCGGTTGAAAATACACGAGAACAGGTTTGTTTCCAGGCGTGTAAACCACAAAACTGTCGGGTAGCTCTGTCAGTGGCGCCCAGTTTTTGAACTGTGGGTTGGCTTTGAATGGATAGGTGTTGTCATCCATAAACTGCACGAACGGTGTGCCGGAAAAGACCACGGCTGCGTCAAATTCATGATCACTCAACGCTTGTGAATAGCGCGAGCACAGAGTTTCGATGTGATCGCCGAAGGTGCTGGCAATCTTGCTGTCAATTGAAGCATTGGTTATGCCCACGATATCTCCCACTTCATAACAAGTTCACTGATCGTGCCGGTAGTGGCTGGGTCAGCGGTCATAAAAAAAGCCCGGACGCAGGGTCCGGGCTTTGATAATACGAAAGTTTGTGATGCAACGGGAGACTTCTTTCTAAACCCGGGTAATGGGGTGGTCGCTCCGGCTGGACCGGTCGGGTTGTCAGTTTTCTACATAGTTAATATTTATGCGGAAATTCAGCTCGTAGTTGCAACGTATATGGTTATGGGCGCGAGGGCTGCGGCCATGGGAGCCGTGACAGATACGTCGCCCATTAATGGAGCGTTCGCCTTTGGCAATCGCGTCATTGATGGTTTCAGTGATGTCAAAGCCGCCCTGATTACACTCTACGTTCTTGCACCGGAACTCGAAAAACGCCAAAGAATCAGGGCCAAAGCTTCGGCCATTCAGTGTGGGTTCTGTCTCGTAGTCCGGAGGACTAATCATAAGGTTGACCGCGAGGCTGCGAACCTGCGGATACTTTTCGTGCATTTTGGCCTGCGACTGCAGCTTGTGATTGACAGGTTCGACAACGAGAGAGCTGCCGGACTCGCTATCATCCGAAGACTGCATTCCAAAGGCTTTTTTAAGTACAGAAAACACTGTGTTACTCCTGGCAGAACAACGCATACGCAAACGGCAGAAGAGTGGGCCGTATTGCATGCCACGAATCTTCCGTGGCGGCGCAAATCCGGGTAAACCACTGGTTTCGATCCCGGTCCATTCTCGCGATGACCGTGACACCTGCTAAAAAGTGCCATTCACCGTGGCCCCTTTTTACGCGATGCACACGTCTTCACCTGTGAACTGCATCACATTCAGGGTGGCTGTTACAGCGGTGAAAACATAATTTGCAATTACGGTAATCGCACCGGCTTTTTGGGGCCTGCGCGCTACGATTTGGAATATAATGCCTAAGCAAAAGTATGGGTTATGCTTTACATAATCCGGCGCTTCTGTGGGTATTATGTGAGGTTGCGCACATTTTTGGCATTAGCCTGTGCTTTTGCGCCGTCGAATACCTGATTTTGATGAGTCTGACTGCAATTCCTGAAGCTGGCGCACTGCTACCTGCAAATCATCCGAGAGTTCTTGTATGTGCGAATTCAACCGGGCTTCTGTTTCGTCCTGATGCAGCCACTTTTCGCGATTCTCCGTTACCAGTCGCTCAAGTGCCTTGATAATTTCGGCTTTCGACGCGTTCTGCTTTTCAAGTTTCGCAATGCGCTGGTTACCGGTCAGTCCTTTCAGGTCATCCAGCGCAGCTTCATCCCACGGAAAGTCCTGGGTCAGGTCCGGGCCCGATGCCAGTCGGATACTCTTTACTTTGAGAGCCCGGGTGACTTCCTGGGTTACGTCGACTTCGTCCGGCGTGTTGTCTTCGTCACGGTTGGTGTCATGCGCGACAGTACGGTTAACGGCGGGGGCGGCCTGTTGTTCTGACGCGTCGCGGGCGTCCCGTAAGAATCCTGTCTTGTCACGAAGTGTGTGTCGAAAAGCCCAGCCGCAAATGAACGCCAGTCCAAACAGCAGCGCTGGCCACCACGGAGCGGGTTGCTTCGGCCTTGTCCGCAGGGGCTGGGCATCCGGAAGCGTACCTAGCGATGGCGTCAGGGTAAGGCCTTTCCCCTTGACCGCCTGCGGGTTTCCACGCTCCAGGGTCAGTTCGGCCGATCGTGCTGATACCGCACGATCAATGCTGATATGGAAGACCCAGGCGAACACGGTGCTTAGCAGCACGGTTGCAGCCACTAACGGCCAGTGCCTGATGAGAAAATGTCTGTCAGACACGGGCCACCCGGAATGCGGTGATCTCGTAACCGTACCTGCGCCGCAAACAGGAGTTTGCAGCGCAGAGCCGGATGGCCAATTGCGATGTGTCGTCGGCGTTAGATGCGGGGTCCATTAATCAGGGCGTCCTTGACCGCCGCAACAATCATGTCGATTTCTTCCGATGTGATACGGAAATGGGGCGTGAAGCGAAGAGCGTTCTGACCGCCATGGATGACGCTGATGCCCTTTTTCCGAAGATACTCTTCCGTGCTGTTAGCGCCGTAGCTCTTGAACTTGTCGGCTTTGAGTTCGCCGCTCACGAGAAGGCCGGTGCCCTGGATCTTGTAGATGTCGCCGTCCAGCTCGTCGCCGAGGGCTTTAAGCTTTTCCAGCAACTCGACGCCGCGCTCCCGAATGTTGAGTCGCAGGCTGTCATCAATATCGTTCAGTACAGCGCAGGCAACATCCAGTGCGCGAGGATTGCTGGTCATGGTGTTGCCGTAAATACCTTTACGGTAAAGTTCTGCCGTGTCAGCCGTGATAGCCAGTACGGAAAGAGGATACTGACCGGCATTCAGCGCCTTGGAGTAGGTTTCCATATCCGGAGCATCGCAGTCTTCAAAGCCTGGGTAGTCCACGATAGAGAGGCAACCCTGCGCACGCAGGCCAGCCTGAATGGAGTCTACCAGAAGCAGCGATCCGTGCAGCTGTGTAAGCGTTCTGGCGCGATCGTAAAACGCGCGCGTCGTTCCCATGCCGGGGTTGCCTTCGCCCATGACAGGTTCAATGAAAAACGCTTCGATGAACACTTTGTCGCGGTTCGCCCGCGCGAAGACGTCTTCGAGCGCTTCGATGTCGTTGGGCGGTGTGGTTATCAGGCGATCACGGTCACGGAACGAAGCAAGGTGTTTCGAATATGTGCTTAGCGTACTGTCCGAAAACTGTGCGGGTCGATCCGTTCGTCCGTGAAACGCGCCGTCAAGCGCGAGAATCTTGATCGTACGTCCTTCGTGACGACCGCCTTTGTCTGTCATGAGTTTGGCGTTCACATCGGCAAGGCGCGCGGCCAGCGACACGGATTCCGATCCGCTGTTCAGGCACAGATATCTGGCAAACGGATTGCCGCCATCGTGACGGTTGCCGAGTTCTTTTTCGATCGCGCGAACAAAGTTTCGCTGGCTGACACTGGGCGTCATGATGTTTGCCATGACATGGGGCTGATTCATCGCCTCCAGTACGGCATCAGGGGCGTGACCAAATCCGAGCATTCCATAGCCGCCGCTGTCATGCACAACCGCACCCATGGTGGTAACTATCCACGGGCCTTTGGCTGAAAGAGGGACGTAAGGACAAATCGCATCGTCCGCATAGAAGTTGGTAAATCCCTGCTGCAGTTCGTCGACCTGTTTGGCTTCGTCGACGGTCAACAGTTCGGGCTCGGTCTCAAGCAGTTGCTCGAACGCACGATAGCCTTCGGCTATGGCAACCCCCAGTGAGGGATCGCTTTCAAGAAAGCGGTGCACCACGTCATCGGGAAGGCCGGGCGTAATTTGCTTGCCCGTTGCGCGTGCCCGGATCTTGAGCAGTAAGTCGAATGCCGTTGGATCAGGCTGTATGGTCAGTGAAGACATGGTGAGCTCCAAAATTCGCGTTAGAACCAGAGCGGCGGTTTCATCTCCTGGGAGGCCGTGACGCGCTGGTTAAATCAATCGGTTATTATAAGTGACAAGGGTCCACTGGGCCAAAGCAAATCCGTGTCAGCGATCGAAACAATTGCTATAATTTATGGCAATTGTTCATCATTCCTCCGCAATTTCGTGGGCTTACGGTACTAAACACAGAGAGAAAAAAATGTCAGAAAAAGATCCGTATCGACTGTTCTTAAGCCATACATGGGAAGAAAGCGATGACTACTTGCGGTTTTTCGATTATGTCTCCGATATTGATTCGTTTTTTTATGTCAACTTGAGTGAGCCGGATAATTTCCCCGGAAGCTCAGTCGACTCAATTCAGACAGAACTGAACAAGCAAATGAAAGACGCGGAAGTCGTCATTATCTTGTCTTCCTCCTACCTGAAAGACGCAAACCTGGTGCAGTACCAGATGGATCTTGCGCGCGCGCTCGGCAAGCCGATTATTGCGGTCGAACCGTTCGGGCCTGAGTCAATTCTCAAGCCGGTTAAAGATCGCGCTGTTCAGGTCGTGCCCTGGTACAACAGGGCTATGGTTGACGCCATTCTTCATCACGCCCGGGGCGAGAACACCAGTCGTTACGAAGTTATTGACTTCCCTTAATTAGCGACGAGTCGGATAGAAACTTGAGCGTGCGGCCGGTGCTGTGCCGCTCGGTGCCTGTTACGCGTCAGTTGACCGGTCCTTGTTCGTTACGCAGTCGCTGAATCATTTCCAGCTGCTGACGGTTTTCATTTTCCAGAATATTCAGACGAGATATGAGCTGCTTGAGTCGCGCATCGTCCGATACAGTTCGACCGATGTTCTGATGTCTGGCAAGGCGTTTTGCCGCTTTTTCCAGTTCGTTCTTCAGCGTTTTGTTTTCCGTTACTGCTTTGGCCAGTTCGTGCTGCAGAAAATGATTGTGTTCCTGCTGTGATTCCAACTCGATTTCTGTGTCATGCAGCATGAGCGAATCGTTTTCAAATACTTTCACGAGGTCTTTGTTGACCTTGACTTCGTTGCTCAAAGACTCTACCAGACGCGCTTTGTCTACGAGAGCCAGCCGGAGCTTTTCAACATTTTCTTTACTGACCGGTTCGTCCGTCGCTTCGCCAGACGAGGCTTCAGCGCGTGACGCCATCTGCATGTCTTCCAGTTTTTGATTAAGGCCCGCAATTTTCACGTCGGCATTCTGCAGCTGTCGTTCGAGGGCCACGATAATGTTTTCCCGCGCCCGAAGCGCGTCATCCCTGGTTTCGTCACCCGTTGACGGGGCTTCCGGGCTGTTGACCTGTGCTTCAAGTGAGGCAATTCGCTTGAGATTTTTTTCGCGCTCTTCGTTCAGATCCACGAGCTGTGCGCCTATGGTGCGTGCGCGTTCTTTTCTTGAGGTCAATTCATCCTGGATGCGGTTCATTTGTTCTTGCAGAGAGACTGCTTTTTGTTCGTACTCCTCTTTTGCAGCTGTGGCTTCAGTCAGTAGCCGGGTGCGTGAATCAAGTTCCTCTTTAAGTGATTCAAGTTCAGCCTGCCATTCAAAGCCGTCCGCGCCCTGTTCGTCGTCATTGGCAATGGTGTGTGCTTCGACAATGGCAATAGATGCCGTGAGCTCATCTACTTTGGAAGCGACTCTGTCCAGTTCGTTGCGTGACGACTCGAGCTCCGCCGTCCTTTCATCAAGCTGACGCTGAAGGTCTTTTACCTGCTGGTTTCGCTCACCCAAAACATCAGAGTTCTCCTGTACCGTCTGATTGGATACGCGCAGCTCCTGCCGGAATTTTGTGCTTGATTCACTAAGCTCCCGATTTTCGCGCTCGAGATCGCGTATGTTTTCTTCCAGCTCGGTGCGGTACTTGCGCGCCTGATTGAGCGTTTTCTTAACGTGTTCGTGTGACTCTGTCTTGCTATCAAGCGTTCGTTTTAACTTCTCGAGCTCGGATTCCAGGGCCTCAATCTGTGCGGCCTGTTGCTCAACTTCCTGTTGGCTCTGTGCCGTTTCATTGAGTTTTTCATGCGCTGCGCTGCGCTGCTCCTTCTCTGACCTGAGCTGGGTTTCGAGTTCTACAATGTGAGAATCCAGAAGATCCGTCTGTTCAACCCTAGCCGACAGCACGGCATGCTGATCGTTGGCAGATTGCAGGTCCGCCAGTGTTTTCTCGTGCTCCACCTGCTGGTGGCCGAGCTGACGTTCCAGTTCCTCGACGCGATTGCTTAACAATTCGGCCTGCTCGACCTGACGCTCGAGTTCTTCGCGCTGGCCGTTGGCTGCCAGAAGCTCGGCACCTGAGCGGGTCAGTTCTTCGTCTTGCTGAGCCAGCTTTGATTCAAGTTCACTTACCCGATTGACCACAGGTCGGGACTGTTCGACGGTGCTCTTGAATACATCTCTTTGTTTGATCGCGGTCTGAAGTTTTTCTACCGTCTGGGCGCGTTCGGACTCCAGCTGCTCAAGAGTTAATCTGAGATCGATCAGCTGGCTTTCCAGAGACGCCGATTCTTCCAGCTTGCGTTCCAGATCAGAGCACTGATTCAGCGAGCCCTCCAGCTTGGCCAGAGTCTGTGTATGTTCGGATTTGCTCTCCTCCAGCTGAGCTTCCAGGGTCTCCAGATGCCGGGTCTTGTCATTCAATTCAGTCTGCAAACCTGACAGGGCCTCAAGCTGCTGCGCTGCCTCGCTGCTTTGAAGTTCCCGCTCTGCGGCTTCTGCCTGCAGTTCTTCGATCTTTGCTTCCAGTGAGCGAGTCTGTTCGGCCACGTTGACCAGCTGCAATTTTTCGGCGGCGGATTTTTCAAGTTCAGACAGTGCCTCCGTATGTTCAATCTTGCGCTGCGCAAGCTGCAAATCGAGTTCCTGGATGGTTTCCCGAAGAGCGTCAAGCTGACCGGACTGCTCATCGCGTTCTGCCGTCAGCGTTTTTAGTTTGCTGTCCTGATCGGAATGCTCGCTGCTGGCTTGTTCAATCCGGGCCTCGAGCACCTCGCGGGCTGTCGCTTCCGTATTCGCTCTGCCAGCTTCGCGGTCGGCCCTTTCGGTAGTTTCGGCGAGCCGGACTTTTAGCTGCTCCAATTCCTGCGAGACGGCGTTTTGTTGCTCCTGGTGGGATTCCACCAGCTTCGCCTGCCGGTCGATCTCGTCAGTCTGTTTGGCCGTTTCCGCACTCGCGTCATCCAGAGCCTGCTGCGTCTGTGTGATGGTGGACCGCAGATGGGCCATTTCACTATTGGCTGACTCAAGCTGAAGATGGGTTTCCTGCGCCTGCTCATGGGCAGAGGCAAGTTCGGACTCAAGCGCCGACAGCCGGTCTGATTTTTCCCGCAGGTCGACCAGCGTTGACTCGTGGCGCTGACCCAGTTCGGTAAAGGCCGTCTCAGTGGCCTCAAGGTCTGCGATCCTGGCGGTCAGTGCGACGAGACTCTGCTCGCGCTCGTCGAGCTGAGACTGCGATGACTCGTGGGACCGCTCCAGCTCTTCGGAAAGTTCTTTGAGCGCGGCGTCGCGTTCGGCAACGCTATCCTCGAGCCGCTTGATCTGGGCGCTCATTTCTTCGGTTTTTTGCTGGAACTGCAGGGTGTGTGCCTGCTGTTCGGATTCCAGCTGTGCCGAGAACATCTGCTGCTGCTCATGTTGTATCGTGCTGGCGCCTTCAAGCTCGCTGAGCAAAGAGGTATTGGATTCGTTAAGTTGCTCGATCCGGGCTGCGTACTGTTCGTTACTGGTGTTTGCGTTCGCGATTTCGGTCCGCAGCTCTTCAACGATAGCTCGCTGAGCATCAAGTTCTGTCGCGGTCGCTGACAGTTCGTCTTTGAGTCGGGACTGACTTTCGGTGGTTGATTCCAGCGTACGTTCGGTCTCGTCGAGCTTCCGGCTCAGTTCGTCACCCGAAGCATTCAGCTGATCCAGCTTCACTGACTGCTCGCTGAGCTTCGCCGTGCTGGCCTCCAGTTCCGCGCAGAGTTGATCGCGATCTTCCGTTGTAGTCAGCAGTTCAGCTTCAATGTCGCCGAGCCGGGCACGAATGTCATCACGTTCGGATTGCAGCGTTTCTGTCTGAGCCTTCTGGGCGTTGAATCGGTCGTTCCATTCGGATTCGCGTGATTCCAAGGCCTGTTCCTGGCTGGCCTGAAGCTCTGCGGTGTTCTGATCGTGCTCGAGCAGCGTTTTTTCAAACCGGGCCAGCTGCTTGACGGATTCCTGATGCTGGTCGTGCAACCGGTCAATGTAGCGAGATTTGTCACGCAATTCAGCTTGAACTGTGGTCAGCGATGATTGCCATTCATGCCGCGGGCCGGAACCGCTCTCGATGAGGGCTTCCTTCAGAGTCACAATGTCCTTCGTGAGCGACGTATTCGCGTCCGTCGCATGCGCCAGTTGCTCCCGCGAAGTACGACGCCCCATCAGATAGAACAGGGGAGCGCAAAGTAATAACGCGAGCGCGGCCCAGAGCATAGGGCGGCTCTGATTTGACGGGGCCGGCGCGGTGTTCGCATCGGGAATCTGCGCCGCCGTTGTCGCTGGCTCGCGTACCGGTACGGTACCCGTCGGTTCGAGCGTCAGCGTGGTGGAAAGTTCTAATTCCACGGTGGGTGCGTTCATGACCGACTGATCGGCCGTGTCGTCGGCGAACGCTGCTTGCGTCAAAAAGGCGAGCGCTAGCAGAGTCAAACTCGTACGTTTCATTCATGCCCCTTGGCGGGTTTGCCGGTTCGAAACACGCGTGAACGGAATTCTCTGAAGCCCGTTTTCCCTGAATTGATCACGCCAGCGTTCGACAGTTATGAACCGATGTGTAAATCCACTGACAGGACAATCCACGTCCTGCCGTAATTCATCGTTGTTTTCGTGTTTAGGAGTATGAATCGAAACATCGTAAAAGCAAGGGCCTGCGTCTCCTTTTCGCTATAAATCAGTGAGTTGGAGAGCTGCATATTACGTCCAGTCGCGCAGTTTTTTCACGTTGTCCAGGTGCTGCGGAGCCCGATAAAGAGCCGGTGGGCAACGGTGGCTGTGGCAATTGACCCATATATTTGCTAAAAGAAATGCTTCCGGATGCAAAATATTTATAAACGAAACAAGCATTTGGAGTTTTCCGGCGACGTGTCCGGAACCGATCAAAACAGCAGGCGCCGGAGACAGATATGGTCAGGTTTGAGCAGAGTCAGACGTTGAGTACGAGCTTGCCTTTGGTGTGGCAGGTCGTTGGCGATGTGGGCAACTGGCCAACACTGTTTAACGATTTCACGCGAGTGCAGGCCACGCAGCGCGCAGGTACGACGACTACGGCGACCGGTATCGATTCCAGGGCGCGAAGTTTTACCATGACGGTGGCTTCGGAAGCTGACGAGGCGCTGCAGGAGCGCACGATGAGCGTGGTGTTTGATCCCTCTCAGTCGCGTCCCGGTGGCATGCAAACGCTGGTGTGGTCGCTGTCTGCCCAATCTGACCAGACGAAACTAACGCTGAGCGCTACTTACGACAAGCCTTTGCCGCTGGTGGGCACGTTACTGGCCCGGCTGCGCGGTCAGACGAGTACAGAACAGGTCCTCAGGGATGCGTTTGACGCCGTGGTGCATCAGGCCCATGAACAGGTCAGGCACTACCATGAGACGGTGCAGACGATGCTGTCCCAAAAGAGCAGTACGATCATATCGGCGCTGCCAGGCGACTCCGTCAGGCGCATTTGCGAGCTCATTAACACCCACAGAATTGGTGCCGTATTAATCGTGGAGTCGAACGGCGATCTGGTTGGGCTCGTGTCAGAACGGGACGTGGTGTATCAGCTGGCCGCACAGGGACCGGAAGTGCTTGACCGGCCGGCAAGCGACATCATGACTCGTGACCTGATTGTCTGCGAACGCGGCAGTGACCTGTTGTTCGTCATGACCTGCATGACCGAGAACAAGATACGTCATCTCCCGGTCATGGATGGCGACAAACTGGTTGGCGTCATCAGTATCGGTGACGTGGTCCAGCAACGTATGCATTCACTGGAAGCCGAGTCCGGTACGCTGCGTGACTACATTGCTGCCCGCGAATGGCGTCATCAGAGTCACCATGGTGTGCCCGGCGCGGAACACCCGGTGGCGGTTACCGACACAGCGTCGTGACAGAGGTCTCGATAGCGGTGCAGATGGACCGTCTCGCCGCTGAATTTATTGAAGCGGTGCAACAGCGGGACGGCACGCTGCCGACTGTGCCGCATGAGCCCGATTGGGATTCGGTTGCAATCACCGGGAGTGCGGGGTCGGACCTTGACTTCTGGCGACCAACGCGCCGGCACGAACCGTTTTCGCTGGAAGGTCTGTCTGGGGCGCTAGAGTCCGAGTTGCCGGAAGTGTGCGCTGCCTATTTTGGGCACTTTTGGTCAGCAAGCATTCCCGTGATGTGGGGTGAGCGTCCGTTTGAGCTTCTGCAGCTGTGGAATCCGGACGACGAAAACAATCTGCTGCACAACTTGCTCGGGCACTCGCTCGAAAAAAAGCGCGTACGCGAGCCGCTCACCGTGTTCTTTGCGGTGGTCGATGACGAGCGGTTTCTCAGCGTGGACGCTACGTCCGGAGCCGTCATGCTGGAAGAGGTGGGCGGGGCCCGACCCGAGGAAGTGGCCGCCGATCTGGGCTCCCTGTTATCTGCGGTGACCTCGATTGCCGGTCTGCCTGACCTGGACTGATGGCCGGCTCGCGCCGTTCTCATGGCGAAACTCAAGTTATGTCAAATATATTGAGGCAAATTGGCACCTGCAGCCCAGGCGCGCTTCATGGTAGCTTTAGCGCTGAGCATGGGCCGTCTCATGAGTGCTGTTCCGAGTGATCCGAAGAGACACGAGAGCATCGCCGTTAATTAAAGAACGAATGCTGCTATTTGCGAACAGGGGAACACAATGTCTTACTTTAATTCACGTGGTCTGATTATCAGATCACTTCTCGCCGGTGTCGTCTGTGTCGCCGGTGTGGTGGGTGCGTCGGCGCTGACGGTACCGACAGATATAGATAACGATGGACTGAGCAATGCAAACGATAACTGCTCGGAGGTTGCCAATCCTGACCAGACCGATACAGATCAGGACGGGTTCGGTAACGCCTGCGATCCGGACTTCAATAATGACGGGGCCGTAAACTTTATTGATTACGCGCAGCTGTCGGCGGGATTTCTGGGTAGTGATCCACTGCTGGATCTTAATAGCGACGGTGCAGTTAACTTTCTCGATATCTCGATTCTGACCGACGCGTTCCTCGGAGCGCCTGGCCCCAGCGGTGTCGCCGCGTCAAACCTGACCATTACCGGAACTCGTGTGTACCAGAATGTACCCGTTGGTTCGCTAATGCGGATGAGACAGGCACCGGGAGATCCCACGCGGTGGTACGGGCTGCAGCGACAAGGTGGCATGATTGCGTTCGACAAGGTCGATACAGCGTCAACGGCGACCCAGGTGCTGAATATCATTCCTCTGGTCGATACGGAATTCGAAGGTGGTGCGCTGGGATTTGCGTTTGATCCGGACTTTGAATCCAACGGCTACCTGTATGTCAGCTATACAACCTTCGGCCCCAACTTTCAGACGCCTCTGATTTCGAGGGTGTCGCGCTTTGAAACCACGCCCAATTCAGAGGGTGTTGCCATCGCAGATGAGCTGAGCGAAGTCGTCATGTTTACGCAAAATCAGCCCGCTGCGAATCACAACGGCGGTGACTTGATGTTTGGCCCGGATGGCTATCTGTACTTTGCGCTCGGTGACGGCGGATCAAGCGGAGATCCGCAGCGAAACGGCCAGAACAAGACGACCTTTCTGGGCGCCATGCTGCGACTGGACGTTAACGTAACGGCTGCGGAAATCGATCAGGGCGTTACTTACAAGATTCCGTCGGGTAATCCGTTTGAGGATAACGGTGACTGTACGGTTGCCTGCCCGGAAATTTATGCCTGGGGTTTGCGTAACACCTGGCGTTTCAGCTTCGACCGTGAAACCGGACTACTTTGGGCCGGTGATGTTGGCCAGAACGCGCGCGAAGAAGTCAGCATTATTACCAACGGCGGCAACTATGGATGGCGCTGTTTTGAGGGTTTTAATACGTTCAATACCGTTGGCTGCGATCTGAGCCAGACGTTCGAAGACCCGCAGTTCGATTACAACCATAGTGTGGGCTCCTCTATTACGGGCGGCTATGTATACAGAGGCAGCGCGTATCCGGAACTCAACGGCGTTTACTTTTTCGGCGACTTTGTCAGCGGGCGCCTGTGGGGTCTGTATGAAGGCGACTACATGGGGCAGTTGCTGTCTACCGGAACCTCACTGGTTTCGTTCGCTGAAGACGCCGACGGCGAGCTTTATTACATAGATCTGGCCTTCGTTGGAAACGGGGAGATTTACCGGATTACCGCGAATTAGAGTCGTGTGAGCGCCAGCCGCCGCTGCGGTGGCTGGCGCTCAGACCGCGCCGGACAGCGGGCGGACTCAAGGCCAGGTCCTCGCGATCAGGATCCGGGTGGTCTGCGCCGGCTCCTTTAGCTAAAGTCATTCCATGATTTTGGCAACTTCTCACTCCGATCCGGCTCCGGGCAACTATGAGCTGGTTGAATCGGCCATCGAATACTTCCGGCAGCATCAGCCGTCCCAGCCGTCTCTTGCGGAAGTGGCCGGTACTCTGGGGGTTAGCGAAGGCCACTTGCACCGGCTGTTTCGAGACTGGACGGGCCTTACGCCGAAACAGTTTCTGCAGTCGCTCACGGTGGAAAAGGCCAAGGCACTGCTAAAAAACCCTTCAACCGTTCTGGATACTGCCCTGGACGTGGGACTGTCAGGTGCAAGCCGATTACACGATCACTTCGTCACTCTTGAAGCCATGACGCCCGCGGAATATCGCGATCAGGGCGTCGACCTCGACATTCAGTTCGGCACGGTGCCAACGCCATTTGGTCAGGCGTTTGTGGCATTTACCGACCGGGGAATTTGCCAGTTTACGTTTACAGGTGGATTGGATGGAGAGAATGGGGAAGAACGGCTAAGGCGTGCATTTGCGCGCGCCAGAATCTCGAACAATCAGGAGGGTGCCATCCAGCGGGTTGCTCAGTATTGGCGGTCCCCATCCGCACCCGCGGCGTCTTTGCGGTTACTGGTAAAAGGCACCAATTTTCAGGTGCAGGTGTGGCGGGCGTTGCTCCAGGTGGAACGCGGCGGTCTTGTCGACTACGGAACGCTCGCTCACTCTATTGGCCGACCAACCGCCACGCGCGCGGTTGCGTCGGCCGTTGGCGCCAACCCGGTGGCGCTTTTTATTCCGTGTCACCGCGTTATTCGTCGCGACGGCGGGCTCGGAGGCTATCGCTGGGGGTTGTCGCGCAAGCAAATGTTGCTGGTAAAAGAGCAGCGCCCCGATTAGTCTGGTCGACTCTTTTGTCAGAGCGCCAGCCATGTCCGAACATCGTGTCACCGGGGCCCGGGAACCGGTTGAACTCAAACTGACCGCGCGGGGATTGTCCTTGCAGGCGCTGGCCTTTGGCGACGCCGGCAAACCACCGCTACTGGCGTTGCATGGCTGGATGGACAACGCCGCCAGCTTTACGCCGCTGGCTTCCTTGCTGGATCAGTTTTACGTAGTGGCAGTCGATCTCCCTGGTCACGGCAAATCCGATTTCAGACCATCAGGAGCGTCATATTTCCATGCCGACTACGCGCTTGATGTTGCTCACGCGGCGGATGAACTGGGCTTCGACTCGTTCGTGCTCGTTGGGCATTCGATGGGGGGAGGAGTGGCTACGCTGGTGGCCGCAGCGATACCTGAGAAGGTCCGTCACCTGGTGCTGATTGACGGGCTTGGTCCGTACTCCAACGCCGCTGAAAAGACGGGGAGCCAGATCAGGCGAGCCGTTGTTCAGAGCCTCGCGCCGCGTTCAGAACCCCGACGATACAAGAGCTACAAGGAGCTGCTGGAGCGCCGCGCCAAAGCGTCCCCCGACATTGACCGGAACGCGCTGGCATTAATCGTTGAGCGCAATGCGGTCGAGCTCGCCGACGACGCTGGCCAGGCCTGCTGGCAGTGGTCCACCGATCCGCGACTGAAGCTGGCGTCGCCTACACGACTGACCCACGAAGGCGTCATCCACATGCTGGGTGATATTCAGTCACCAATTCTGAATCTGGTCGCGTCTACCGGCATGATGACCCGGTTTCCGGCGTTTGCCGAACGACGCGAGACGTTGTCCGGCGCCAGGACCGTCATGATAGATGGTCACCACCATTTTCACCTGGATGGCTGTGTTGAACAGGTCGCTGACGAAATTCGGAATTTCGTTCGCGACACGCCGCCCTTTGAGGTTGCAGGTGACGACGCGACGGATTCTGCTGACTAAGATCTGAAAGCAGTGTTATCGTTAGCGCCGTGATTTTTGAACATTCAGCCGGAGTATTTCATGCCCGATTCCATATTGGTCGACGTTGATGAGCATATCGCTACTGTCACCCTGAACCGTCCCGAAAAACTCAATGCCGCCGACATGTCCGTGTTTGCCGGCATGATTGAGGCCGGCGAAGCGCTGGCGGAGCGCGACGATGTGCGTGCGATCGTGCTTCAGGGGGCTGGTCGCAGCTTCTGTACCGGTATTGATGTGCAAAGCCTGATGGCCGACGGAAACTTTATGACCAAAGCGTTTGAAGTCACCGACAAAAGCCCGGCTAATTTTGCCCAGCGTGCTGCGTTTGTCTGGCAGGAAGTACCGCAACCGGTTATTGCCGCCGTACATGGGCAGTGTTTTGGCGGGGGATTGCAGTTTGCGATGGCAGCGGATATTCGAATCGGTGCGCCGGATGTCGACATGCGCGTACTGGAGATCAAATGGGGCTTGATTCCGGACATGAGCCTTACCCAGACTGCATTGCACTGCGTACCCATTGACGTGCTGAAAGAGCTGACGTTCACGGGGCGGTCAGTGAGTGGGGAAGAAGCGCTTCGTCTTGGCTTGCTCACGCAGGTTCACTCTGATCCCAAAGCGAGTGCGTACGAGCTGGCACACACCATCGCTGGCAAAAATCCGGATGCAATTCGTCGCGCGAAACAGCTCTTTAACGAAGGCTGGCGTTCAAATCTGGACGCCTCGCTTCAGCTCGAGGCAACGTTGCAACAACAGGTAATCGGTAAGCCCAATCAGATGGAAGCGGTTATGTCGAACATGGAAAAACGCGAAGCACGATATAAGTAAAACAACAGCTCCACGTTTTCGACTTATGAAAAACCCGACAGCGTAACTGTGCATGAATGGCGATTGTTGTGTGATGCGGTGCGCGGAAATACGCTGACTTTGGCGTTAACCTTTGCGTTCATCGACGACCTAGAGAAACCGTTTTATGTCTACCAACGAAAGCCAAAATTCATCGTTAAGCCATGCAGCCGATGAAGCTGCATCTCCGTGGTCCGGAGAGAGTCGTGAAACCTGGGTGTCTATGGCGATATCCGCAGCGACTGCCAGCCTGAGAGGGACGGAACCTGCAACAGGTGAAATCGCCGAAGTGCAATCTGGTGCCGATCCGGCTTAAAACGAATCGGGATTAACGTGCAGGTCAATGCGGCCTGCACGTTCCCTGGGTTTTGTGGCTTGAGCGAGTTTCTGCGTTCGCGGCCGCTACCTGATCGACGTCGTCCGATGATCTATGGCTGTCGTCCATCAATTTCTCTATCCAGTTTCTTCGCGCCAGCTGGCGCTTCCTGACATAGGATTTGACTCGTTCAAGGTCCTGGCGGACTGCAGTTAGCGGCAATTTCATTATTCTGATTCAGGGCAGATCGACACCTGACCAGACTAGCGTCGCTCAAGCCATACCCTTGTGATGCGCTGCACATTTTCGAAATCTGCTCCGGTTTTGGGGTCTCGGTACAGCCATCTCGCGAGGATTAGCGGAGGCATCGGTGTTCGGCAGGTTTTGACGCGGGGTCCGCCGGACCGCGCGACGGCTGGGCAGGTGCGGAACATTGTGCGGCCAATGACGCCGCAACCTGATGTTTTCGCCAATTTTCTTTGACCGATGGTGCATTGCGTGCTAAAAACGCGCCTTACTTGGGGTGAGTGAATAAGGTGAGTTATGGAAGTTATTGGGCTTGATATCGGCTTTGGTTTTACGAAGGCTTCAAACGGCAAGCGGTCAATGATTTTCAAGTCGGTGTACGGCGAAGCCAGCGAGCTGCAGTTCAAAGAACAGCTGCTGAGCGGTGCCGATCAGGAAGATCACCTTGAGATCGAAATTGATGGCGTGAGCTACTTCGCCGGAGAACTCGCCGAGCGACAGAGCGTTGAACGCTTTCATACACTTGATCAGGCTCAGTTTGTATCTGACTTCACCAAGATTCTGGCTCTGGTACCGTTGTCACGCATGGTCGGACGCCAGGATCCGGTCAAACTGGTTGCCGGTCTCCCGGTCAGCCACTACCGCAAACATAAAAAGCAGATTGTCGACATTCTTAAAGGTCAGCACGAAGTCACTGTGGTCGATCAAAATCAGGAGCGTACGCCGACGGTCATACGGGTGAGCAGTGTGCGGGTTGTTCCGCAGCCGTTCGGTGCGGTTATGAATATGATGCTCAATGATATTGGCGAGATTCGGGACCGGCGTTTTCTCGACGAGAAAATCGGTGTGATTGATGTGGGTTTTCGAACGACCGACTTCACGATTGCGGATCACACGCGATACTCGGAGCGCGGCAGCCGTACGCTCGACATGGGAATTTCAAAAGCCTTTACCTCCATTGCCACCAAGCTGCATGAATCGAGCGGAGTATCGGTAGAGCTGTATCGACTGTATGACGCGGTGGATTCAGGTTCGATCAAGATTCATGGCAAGAAATACGACCTGACTCTGATTAAAGAACATGCGTTTGCCCAGCTCGCCAGCCGTATCGCGACAGAGGCGAACAGGATTTGGGCCAACGACTGGGATATGGACCGGGTTTTGATTACTGGCGGAGGTGGGCGTGTATTGGCGCCGCATCTTGAGAAGCTGGTTAAAGGCGAAATACTGGCTCAGGAAGAAAACAAAGACACCCGCTTGTCGAATGTCCGCGGTTTTTGCAAGTACGGCAAGCGGCTTTGGACACGTGGATCGAATCCGCCTCCCGGGCGCTAGCCAACAACCGCGCAAAACCCGCACTGACAAGGCGTTCCTCACTCCCGAGGTCCGCTTTTATTAATAGTGCAGGCGTGTTCAATGCTCTCATCGAGTTTCCCTCGATCGCGTTACGCTGACGTGGGCGCCTGTTAATTATCCCAACGGTTATTCGGATTTCGCGTAGCCGGTTGCAAGGTTTTACAATTCGTAGAGTGATTCTTGCGAGTTTAATGAGGCCGAATCGCAACGCTTTAGGTCAAATACCCCTTCATTTTCAGGCTTTAATTGCAGAAATATCTCAATTTAAAGAATATATTGCGTCCAAGCAGCAGACTTGCAAAGAAAAATAATGTTTGGGTAAAATGCTCACAGCGATGGCGCACAGGCCGCCAGTGACGGTTTGATCCGAACTCTTTTAAAAGTGAGAACTGGTTAAATTTTGATCTGCCGACAGCGCGATACCATTATTCGCGTAACAACACTTGGATCGTTATTGGAGATTTTGAGCATGAAGAAAATGTTAGCGGTGTTACTCGGCGGAACGCTTATCCTGGCTCCGGCTGCAAGCGCCTACAGCATCAAGCACAGTTACTCGGGAGCGGGTAATTCGACGGAATACCACGGTCTGTGTGCAAACGGCGAAGAAATAGTAATGATTGAGAAGGCTAATGGCGTCTGGGATTACGAAGGACCAAGCGGCGACGGATCAATCAAAGGCGGCGATCTCGATCAGGTAGCGCGTAAAGCCTGCGGCGAGTAATTGCCGGGCTCGCAGGATAGCGAGCTATTTACCGAATGCGTCAATTGAAACGGCTCCCGATGGGGGCCGTTTTCCGTTGGACATAATGTGCCGCCTGTATATCTGAAAACATAGACGTCACGCACACTTCCGGGAGGCGTGCCCTGATAATTTGGGAGTAATTATCAGGAGACCTGTTCGATGAGTGCTGTAACCACCGATGCGTTGCTGTCACGGGAAGCCGTGGACGAGACGCTGGACCCCCGCCGGACCGAGAGCAAATTCAGTCTGGCCATGGACGCTGTAACCAAAGAAAAGAGCCATGCCGGCTCGAGTGTCAAAGCCTACCTGGATGTGCTGCTTAACGTGCTAAGCCATTTACCGGTGCTGCCCTCGAGAGGCAGCGCTTTTGATACCCGAATTGTCGCGAACATAGAAGCGTCAAAAGAGTCGGTCAATCAATTTCGAAATTTCGCGGTGGTGATCGCCGAATCCGACAAAGCGGATGATTTCACGTCACACCTCTCAGCGTTTCTTGAAGGTGTGCTCGCTATTAAGAAAAACTACTCGATCAGCGTCGACGCGGCCTATTTGTGGCGGGATGCACCCGCGTTTTTGTGTCGCGAATTGTTTGTTTCGACCATTGCGGCCCTGTTGGCCAACGGGCGCTGGGCAGCGGTGGTGCACCTGCTGAATCATCGCTACCAGGTTTCGGGGAATGTCGGTGACTTCGGATTCCAGGCGTTTGATGGCTTTCAGCGCTCGCTCGACGTGTTTCGCAACCGCCGACTGAAATTGAAAAGACCCTCGGTAAGCGCTGATATTCTGAGTGAACGAATCAAAGAGTCCGCGCTGAGTTTTGGGCAGGTTATGCAGGCCGATTTTGTACTTCACCTGCACTCGCTGCTCGGCGACGGCTCTGCTTCACAAGTCTGGTACGCACGAACCCTCGGTGTGGCGCATGAACAAAGGACGACTGGCTTCGATCTGTTTATCGACATTCGCGAAGGTAAGTCGGCCGGTGCTCCTGGTGCCCTGTTTGGAATCGGCGATTGGACGCAATTGCATCAGCGGCTCGAGGCGGTAGTAGCGAATCCGCTTTTCGATAGTGAACAATCGCTGGACTACCTTGGGTTTATTGCTGCGAATAACTCTATGTTTATCCACTAGTTTACCGCCATTCAACCGGCGTGGTAGTTCGGTGCGTTGTGTACGCTTCATAAAGAGCCATGGTTTCCGGCTGTCGACGACATCCACATTTTCACTAAAGGGCCAAGTGCGCTACCCTTTGGTCTGCTCACGTCCAGGATTTTTTAATAATGCATCTATTTCGCAGAATTGCTTTGGTACTCAGTATTCTCGTGTTTACATCGGGTTGTATTGGCATGGTGGTAGGTCAGACCACGAGCGCCGCGGTCGCAGTGGCCAAAGTACCCTTCAAGGTAGGTGGCGCCGTGATTGACGTGGCGTCAGGCGATGACGAAGACGATGACGACGAGAAGAAAGACGAAGAATAAACGGCGGTTCGCAGCCGTTGGGCTAATCTGTATTGGCATGAGTCGCACCGGGGGAACGAGGTGACAAATATCAGCGGTGAACATCGGGCGTCACGTGGACTCGGATTGCTGCTGGGTCTGGCCGGGTTGCTGTTTATCGGCAGTGGAGCTGTGCTGCTTTACGGTGTGAGTCGATTGCTTGTTCCCGGAGCGGCTCCCTTTGACGTATCTGCCCACGATCAGCTGTTTGCAGTGCTGTGCGGCGTTATCGCACTGTGCCTCCTGATGCTGGGTGCGAATTTTCTCAGCGCGGCCTGGCGACGCAGCACGCATAATATTGTTCCAGGCCCGACGTTGTACTTACTCGGAGTCACTCTCGTTATTCTGGCAATGTTCATGGCGGTGGGTGGTGCCTGGCTGGCGGCTGTGGTTCTCGGACTGGCCGGAATAGGCACTATGCGGCTGGAGTATCGCAGCGAATTTATTTGACGGATCAATGACCGGTTCCGGGAAGTGGCACTCATACATCCCGCCTGGTGAGTCAACGGCAGGTTTCAAACGGGGCATTGAAGTATGATGAGCGCGACTCAGGGCGTTACCCAACCTGAACTTATAGCGATCTTATTTGGTCGTATGTCACACAGGCCAGCAGGCTTGTCGTATGCCAGTCCAGCAGGATGTCCGAAACCATGAGAATCAACGTGCTCGTTGTAGCGGCCCTGGCGTCGTGCCTGTCTGGATGTGTTACCACGCCGGTTGGGGGTAACTCCGCACCTGATCCGTTTGCACCCAAGGCAGCGGCGTTTGGTGCTGCCAGCCCGGATGCACCTGCCGAGATTACGCAGTTTGGGCGGTTTGCGGGCCGCTGGAAGTGTGGCGTTAACGAGCGCCGCCCGGACGGTAGCTGGCGGTCTCGCCCCGACAATGTGATCTGGACGTTCTTCTATACGCTGAATGGATTGGCCGTACAGGATATCTGGGCGTCCGACGATCAGGCGCGGGCTTCTGAAGGAATAGCCACCAATCTTCGGGTCTACAACGCCTTGACGGGAACGTGGAACGTATCCTGGACCAATACAACGGAAGCCGTTTTCGAGTACTGGAACGGTGAGCAGATTGATGACGAGCTTGTATTGACCTCGTTTCGTGATCAGCGACCCGTAAAGATTCGTTTTTTCAATATCCTGCCTCGCCAGTTCCAGTGGTCATACGAGGCTGCAACGTCTCGCGCGGGCACGGAGTTCATGCCGGTCATGCAGCTTCTGTGTCAGCTGCAGGACTGAGTGTTGCGAGCCCGTTTGATGCTCTGACACCATCGCCTGATACCTGATCCGGCCAAGCGGCGATATCCGCCCGAGCACATCGACAAACATCGAAATATGATGCCTACAGGTGTATCTTCTGTTCCTTAAGTTCGGATAGTGGAGGCCGCGACATGAGCGATACAAAAACAACGCAGGAAAAACTCGCCAACCTGACAGAAGAGCAGCGCCGGGTTACCCAGGACGGGGCAACCGAGCGACCGTTTACCGGTACTCTGCTTGAGAACAAAGAAACCGGCATGTATTCGTGCGTCGTTTGCGATCAGGAGCTTTTCGCCAGCGATACCAAATACGATTCCGGATCCGGCTGGCCGAGTTTCTGGGATGAAGCCAAAGGCGGAGCTGTGACCATTCGCCGGGACACCAGTCATGGCATGATTCGCGAAGAAGCCGTCTGTTCCAATTGCTCAGCGCACCTCGGGCATCGTTTTCCGGACGGCCCGCAGCCAAGCGGCCAGCGCTATTGCATTAATTCCGCCGCACTAAATTTCGAAAAGCGAGATGATAATGATGATTCCTGAACGCCATAATTTGCTGAACGCACTCACTGTATTCCTGGTCGCCATGGTTTTGTCTGCCTGCGCTCCGGGAACGTCGTCCAATACCACGACCACAGCGGATGGTCTGGTTGTTGAAGACCTGGTTGCAGGGGAAGGCGAGGAAGCAGGGACAGGATCTGCGGTTGCTGTTCACTACACCGGCTGGCTCTATGATGAAACCCGGCCCGACAATCGCGGTGACGAGTTTGACACGTCATACAAGAGAAATCGGCCGTTTGAGTTTGTGTTGGGACAGGGTCGCGTCATCAAGGGCTGGGATCTCGGCGTGGTTGGCATGAAGGTCGGCGGCAAGCGACGGCTGGTCATTCCCTCGGAGCTTGGCTATGGAGAACGGGGGTCGCGCAGTATTCCGCCTAACTCTACGCTGATGTTTGACGTTGAATTGCTGGCGACTGACTCGGTTGAGATTATTGAGCAGAAAATCGGGGACGGTGACGAAGCCGTGGCCGGTGCCCGCGTGTATGTCGACTACACCGGCTGGCTGTTCGATGCAGACGGTGTTGCCAACAAGGGCGTGAAATTTGACAGCTCGATCGACCGCGGCGACAAGTTTGATTTTGAGCTTGGTCGTGGAAAAGTAATCACAGGTTGGGATGTCGGCGTGCAGGGGATGAAGGTCGGTGGCAAACGTACACTGATCATACCTGCCAGCATGGCTTATGGCGCCAGGGGTCAGGGCAATCTGATACCTCCAAATGCTGATCTGGTGTTTGACGTTGAGCTGTTTGAAGTCAAAGGAGGTCCAGCACAATGAGAATTACTCTATCCGGTCTGCGTCTGATCGCAGCCATCGGCTTGCTGTCGGCAAGCGCTTCGGCGACCGCGACGACCTGGATACATGCCGGCAAACTGATCGATGGCGTTAGCGATCGCGTGCAATCGGAGAAAACGCTTGTTGTTGAAGCGGGTCGAATTATTGCAGTACGCAGCGGTTACGAAGAGCCGGACGTTGGCGTAACACTGGTCGACTTGCGCGAGTACACGGTCATGCCGGGTCTGATGGACATGCATACCCATTTGTCCATGCAGTATAGCCGTAACGCTTACCTGAACCGGTTTATCAAATCTGAGGCAGATCTTGCGTTGTTTGCAGCTTCAAACGCCCGCAAGACGCTGGAGGCAGGTTTCACCACGGTACGCGACCTGGGTGATTCTTTTAACGTCACGGTGTCTTTGCGCAACGCCATCAATCGCAAAGAGCTGGCCGGTCCGAGAATTTTTACGGCAGCCAAGTCGCTGGCAACAACCGGTGGTCACGCCGATCCCACGAACGGGTGGCGGCCTGACATGATGGGTGATCCTGGCCCGAAGCGCGGCGTTGTTAACGGGCCCGATGAGGCACGAAAAGCGGTGCGACAGCGCTATAAGGAAGGCGCGGATCTGATCAAGATCACAGCTACGGGCGGTGTGTTAAGCGTGGCGAAGAATGGGCAGAACCCTCAGTTCACTGAAGAAGAAGTTGCGGCCATCGTGAGCACGGCCAACGACTATGGCTTCATGGTGGCAGCACATGCGCACGGGGCTGAAGGTATGCAGCGTGCCATTCGCGCCGGTGTGCGCTCGATTGAACACGGCACCTACATGGACGATGAAACGGCCAGGCTCATGCGTAAATTCAATACGTACTATGTGCCGACCATTCTTGCCGGTGAATGGGTGGGTGAAAAAGCCAAAATAGACGGCTACTTTCCCGAGCTCGTTCGACCCAAGGCGGCTGAAATCGGGCCGCAGATTAAAAACACGTTTACGCGAGCCTATAAGTCGGGGGTCAACATTGTGTTCGGCACCGACACGGGTGTATCTCCCCATGGCGAAAACGCCAGGGAATTTGCGCTGATGGTCGAAGCAGGAATGCCCGCCATGGAGGCGATCAAGTCCGCTACTGCCGTCGCTGCGGATTTTCTGAGTCTCGAAGACCTGGGTCGCATCGAGGTTGACTATATTGCTGACATTGTTGCCGTACATGGAAACCCGGTTCAGAATATCGATGCCATGCAGAAAGTCAGATTCGTCATGAAAGACGGCGTGATTTATCGCCGACCGGACTGAGCGAACGGTTATTCCGGTGATCGCTTGAGCGCTTGACCGAAGGCCGAACGTCATTTTTACACACGCACGAGGAGTCGTTTAATGCGAATGCTGCACACCATGCTGAGAGTGGGTGATCTTGATCGCTCCATCGCATTCTATACCGAAGTACTGGATATGCGCCTCTTGCGCAAGTCTGAGAATGAGGCGTACAAGTATACGCTGGCCTTTGTCGGGTACGGTGAGGAAAGCTCGCACACCGTGTTGGAGCTCACCTACAACTGGGGCGTTGAAGAGTACGACCTGGGTACTGCGTTCGGGCACATAGCGCTTGGCGTCAGTGACGTTGCCGCCGCGTGCGAGCGGATCAGGGCCCGAGGCGGCGTAGTGTCCCGCGATGCCGGTCCGGTGAAAGGAGGCTCGACTATCATCGCGTTTGTCGAAGACCCGGATGGTTACAAGATCGAGCTTATCCAGCGCGATTAGTAAGCTCTCAGGAGTTGGCGTCGCGTTTTGCGATCAGAACCTGCGCCTGTTCTATCCATCCGCCTTTGATAATTCGGTCCGGAAATGAGCGAAGCGACTCGGCAACCCATTCAATATCGCGATCGGTCAGCGATGCAATTTGCTCAAATTCATACACTCCCAGATCATTCAAAGCGCGTTCGAATACGGGCCCGATCCCGCTGATCTTCTTGAGGTCGTCGCTGGAATCCGGCGCCTGTTCATAAAGTACAACGGACGGCAGACTCGAAACCGGTGCCGGGTCACGCGGTGCGAACAAGTCCCCGGATTGAGGTAGCGGACTTGGAGGGGTTGAAGGGGGTGGTGCCGGACGCGTAACAGTGCTGACCGGTTTGGACAACACATCTCTGAGTTGAGAAACGATTTGTTCCTGCGCGTCCATCGCCTGACGCAGCCGGTGTAGCTCGCTATCGTATTCCTGCTCGCGATCCGCGGCCTGCTGCCGAAGCCGCTCGATGGTCTGTTCGTGATCACTGAGCTGCGCACTGAGTTCCGTGTGCTGGCGCATCGATTCGCTCTCGTTCCGGATCAGCGCTTCTTCTTTGACGGCGGCCAGCTGCTGCACTGCCTGATCACGCTGTTCCTGCATCGATTCCTGCGTCTGGTTCAGATGGCTAATCGTTTCCTGAAGTGTTTTGTTTTCAGACTGCAGCTCGTCAAAATCGATGCGCTGCTTTTCAAGGTCGTCGGCGATTCCTGCGAGTTTCTCAAGGGCTTCGCGCTGCTCTTCATAATCGACTTGCAGCTCTTTAAGGCGTGAGCGCTGGTGCTCGACCACCTTGCTGCCCTGTGAAAGCTGCTCGATTTTCGCCGCGTGCTGCTCATTGTCTTCCCTGAGTGATTTGATTTCCTGCAGAGCCGCTTCAAGTCGGGCATCTACCGGCTCGTTCGACGAGCTCAGGGTTTCTCGCTGAGCCAGTTCGGCGCGCAGGGCCCCAATGGTTTGCATGTGTTCGCTGATCGTGTGATCCAGCCGCTGTCGGTCCTGCTCAGCCGCGTCTGCCCGGGTTTGCGCTTCAATGCGAAGCTGTTGAATGGCTTCCTGGTATCTGGCAGAGTCGCCGCCGGATGCAGTATCGTCCAAAGAGGCGACAGGTGTCCCGGCTTCGGGGGCCTCCTGACCGTTTAATTGGGCCAGTTTCTGCTCGCGATCGTGCAACGCTCTGGACGTGTCTTTCAGCTTTTTCTTAAGTTGTTCGAGCACGTCTTCACGTTCTATGCTCTGCTCACGCAGTGTGTCCACTTTGCGCGCAAATCCGCTGATCTGTTTCTTTGCTTCTTCCAGGTGAGACTGTAGCCGATTGGTCAGCGCTTTCGACGCCGCTTCGTCTTCCGGCGAGCGAGGCGGAGACTGGCCATCGGCACGGCGGTTTTCGAGGACGCGTATTTTGCCGTGTGCAACTTCTACCTGATCCCGAAAAGCGTCCCGGTCACGTCGCAGGGTGTTCAGGTGATGATTCCATTCTGTTTCACGTTTGCGCTGCTGTTTGGCGCGTTCAATGCTGGAAACCCACCACCCAACGGCAAACCACAGCAATGCGGTAAATAAAATAATCAGCGCAATAACGCCTGAAAAATGAAGCATAGTTAGCTCTCGTCAACCAGCGAAAATTCAATGCGCCGGTTTATTCTTCGGCGGTCCGCTGTGGTGTTTTCTACCAGAGGGCGTTCTTCGCCATAGCCTACTGCCCTTAACCTGCTGATGGATACGCCGTTGCGTACCAAATACTCCATCACCGCTTCTGCGCGGCGCTGGCTAAGGGATAAATTGTTTTCGCGTGTTCCGAGGTCGTCGGTGTGTCCGGCGATTTCAAGCACGACTTGCGGGCACAATTTCGCAATACGCACGAGTTCGCGCATCAGAGAAAGACTTTGATCGTCGATGTCGCTGCTGCCGGTGTCGAACCCGATCGACTGCTGTGAAAGCTCCGCCTGTAGCAGTGAAGCACACATTGCCGGGTCAATAGTTTGGGTTACTTCGGTAACCCGGGTTCGCACGTCCGGCGGGCTGCTATCCGAAGCCCGGGATTCGTCGCTGACGATGGTCCGGGGCGGCGACACTGCAGACGCCTCCTGCAGAGTGCGGCTGTCTGCGGGGTTGTCCACCGGTACTCGAATGGTTTCAATAACCGTTTCGTCTCTTGACTGATCGCTGACCCTGCCCACGCGCGCAGCCAGGCTTGGGTGAAGTCGCAGCAGGGACTCAAGTTCCTGCTGATCGCCGATTTGAACATTGCCTTGATAGTTAGACGGGAGGCTGGCCATCACGTTATCGAGCTTGGTGAGAATCTGGTTGTCGGAGCTGAGGCCCTGAACGATGACTTCTCCCTCCCTGACCATCACTATGCCCTTGCTGAGCTGGCCCGCCGCACTGATGGCCTGCGTACCTGCCGTCAAATAGCCTTCGGGCGCACCCGGGGCGACCATCAGGCGGTCGATTACGCGGCCGTCCCCAAATTCCCGGTTAGCAAGATTCAGCAAGCTTTCTTTGGCAATGGCATCCGGAACAAGGCCGCTCAGTGTCAGCACGCTGACTTCTACTTCGAGATGCAGCTCGTAGGGCAAGTCCAGGGCAAAAATGGGAGCGTCGTCTTCGATGTCCGAGAGCAATTCGCGCGCCCGGCGGTCGGCTTCCTCCGGTGCCAGCACAGGCGCTTTGGCACTTGCGACCAGCAGGTCGTCGGCCACCTTACGTACTCCGGGCACCGATTCCACTATGCCGACGGCTCGGTCTTTCAGCATGCCATTGGGTGCTATGCCGCTGACCTGCAGGTCTCTGCCATCCGCATCCACGCGGGCCCAGGACAAATTTGCTTCCTGTAGCGAGCGCTTGCTTTCGTCTTCCAGCCGACCCTCAACATAGGGTTCAACACGCCAGAGAAACACCGCCGTAATTAATACCTGGGCGCACACTCCCAACATTATGACGACCGTGCGGTTTGTGCTTAGTACCATGAACTCTTCTTGGGTAAATGACTGGATCGGAGCCGTGTATCCCGATCGCTGTTTCGCCGATGCGGCCATTGGTTGTCACAGGCTCGCCCGTGTGGTCGGGTGCTCCCTATTATGGGCAAATTCCTTCCCGGGCGACACCCTTACGGCACTCTCAAGGGGGCTATTCTTGCGATTTCGGCATGAAATAATAAAACCTGCCCCGCTGTCGGGATTACGACACTACGAAGGACATTCGGTTCGGAAGATTCTACAGGCGGGCCAGCCAATATACAGCTTTGCTGCGGTTGCACTGTCAACGCGGTAGGGCTACCGTAGAGCAGTTTTCACGTCGGGGCAGTGTATTGGACGAGCATCATTTAAGTTTTGCTTTGGTAGCGATAGTGGCGTTGGGCGTGGGCGCCCAGTGGGTCGCGTGGCGCTTTCGTTTCCCGGCGATTATTTTGCTTGCTCTGGCAGGATTGATCATTGGCCCTGTTACAGGCTGGATCAATCCCAGCGAACTGTTTGGAAGCCATCTTCAATCCCTCGTCAGTCTCTGCGTGGCCATCATATTGTTCGAGGGCGGCTTAAGCCTGCACTTCAATGAACTTAAGACCACAGCGGTAGGGGTCAGGCGACTGGTTTATCTGGGAGCGCCACTGGCATGGCTGTTTGCGACAGCGGCGGCCGTGTTTGTCGGCGGCCTGAGTCTGCCGGTGGCGGCCGTATTCGGAGCGATCATGGTTGTGACCGGCCCCACTGTGATCATTCCCATGCTTCGGCAGGCAAAGCTTAATCGACGCACCGCGGCGTATTTTAAATGGGAGGGAATTGTTAACGATCCCATTGGTGCGCTGCTGGCCGTATTGACGCTTCAGTTTCTGGTCTATGCCGGACAGGGCTCCGGCTGGACGACCGTTGCTTCGGGGCTCGCTCTTGCGCTGGTGTCCGGCGTCTTTCTAGGTGGTCTTGGCGGCTGGCTGACCGGCCGCGCCTTTCAGCTGGGCCTGGTCCCTGAGTATCTGAAGTCCCCGGTCATGCTGGGTCTGGTGCTCCTGGTGTTCGTGACGTCCAACCTGTTGCAGCACGAGGCCGGTCTCCTGGCCGTGACCGTGATGGGTATCGTCATCGGCAATATGAGACTGCCCGGTATTCAGGACATGAAACGCTTTAAGGAATACATCACGATCATGCTGGTCGCGATAGTGTTTGTGATTCTTACCGCTAATCTCGATCCTAATGTACTCCTTGGTATTACATGGCGAGGGGTGGCGCTGGTTGCTGCGATCCTGTTCCTGTGTCGCCCGGCGAGTATTTTCGCGGCCACTCTCGGCAGTGGTATGGAATTGAAAGACAGAGCTATCCTCGGCTGGATTGCGCCACGCGGAATTGTGGCTGCGGCCACCGCCGGTGTTATGGGTCCGCGGCTGGAGGAGGCCGGTTACGAAGGCGCTGAGGCTCTGTTACCCCTCGTATTTCTGGTCATTTTTGCCACGATTATTCTGCACGGATCGACCATCAGCTGGGTGGCGCGCAAGCTGAACCTGGTTTCCAAAGTTCGAGACAGCATTCTAATCGTGGGGGCGTCGCCCTGGTCTGTCGCCTTCGCGCAAAAGCTGACGGAAATGGACGTGCGTTGCATGATCACTGACAATTCCTGGCACAATTTGCGGCCGGCACGACTGGCTGGCGTGAATGTATTCTATGGAGAAATTCTCTCCGATTTTGCCGAGGAGAGCCTCGAAATTGGCCACGTGGGTCATGTTTTTGCCGCTACCAGCAACGATGCCTATAACGCGCTCGTGTGCACCGCGGTGGCGCCCGAAGTGGGTCGCCGGGAAGTGTTTCAGCTCGCTATGGGTGACGGGCAGGGCGACGATGATCCACGCGGTGTGGCGCGTCCCCTGCGCGGACGGGTCGCATTCAGTGCCAATGCCGTGTTTGAGAAACTGTGGCGCCACCACGTGCGTGGATGGAAGTTTTATCGAACCAAGATTAGCGACGGCTACTCGTACAGTGATTTTCTGGGCGATTGTCCCAACGGGGCGATGGTGCTGCTGGTTCAGCGCACGGATGGCAAGCTTCAGTTTTACTCCATTGATGATGAAGTGGAGCCTGTACCGGGGGATACCGTGTTGTATTACGGGCCTCCCCGGGAAGTTGAGTCTCGTGATCGCGACCCAGAGTCAGACTCAGCCCCGAATCCGGATGAAGAGACCTCAACGCAGGATGGTGCAGAAGAGGTATGAGTGTCGTCAGCACGCGGATTACGATCGACGGACCGGCCGGTGCGCTTGAGGCGATGCTCGAGCACCCGACCGCTGTTGATCCGGCCACGATGGCGCCAGGTACGGCCGACCAGGTACCCGCAGTTGCCGTTGTTTGCCATCCGCATCCACAGTTTCAGGGCACCATGCTCAACAAGGTTGTTCATACGCTCGCCCGAAGTGCCATAGATTGTGGTCTGCCGGCGCTGCGATTCAATTATCGCGGGGTTGGCAAGAGCGAGGGAGTCTATGACAACGGCTTGGGTGAAACGGACGACGCTGAGGCCGTAGTCGGCGAAGCGCAGCGACTCTTCGGGACAGTACCTCTGGTGCTAATGGGCTTCAGTTTTGGCGCTGGCGTCGCATTACGCGTAGCTCAGCGCGTCTCGCCGGCGGCACTGGTGGCCGCGGCGCCGCCCGTTGGCAGACTGGGCGTGCCCGAACAGGTTGGCATGAGTGTTCCGTGGCAAGTGGTGCAGGGAACCGCTGATGAGCTGGTGGACTCGACGGCAGTCGAACGATGGGCCGCGACACAAACCCCGCCCCCGGAGCTTGTGATGATGGACGGCGTCAGCCACTTCTTCCATGGCAGTTTGACCACCATGCGTAAAGACGTCAGGGCGTTTCTGATTCGATCGCTTGAACTGCCCGACTCTAAGGATGCTTCCGACTAGCCAGCGATGGCATCCGGTCACGAGGTGGGCTATCGGTTGCCGCTCGTGCATTCGGCGATAACCGTGGGACGGAAAGACCAGTCGATGATGGTGAGTCGTATGGGTTGCTTCGCGGCTGTCACCAGTCCAGGGGCTAAAACACTGTAAATAAAGCATAAAAAAGGCCGGGCATTGCCCGGCCTTTGATCGTGCTTTGAAGCTTGAAGTGGTGCTTAGACCATTTCCTTCAGGTTCTTGAGCGCAAGCACTTTCACGACGTTGCGTGCAGGCTTGGCTTTGAAAACCATTTCTTCGCGAGTGAAGGGGTTGATACCTTTACGCGATTTGGTAGCTGGCTTACGTACAACTTTGATTTTCATCAGGCCAGGTACGGTGAAAACGCCAGGGCCACGACGACCCAGGTTTTTCTTGATCAGTCCTTCCAGCTCTTCAAACACGCCGCTGACTTCCTTACGAGTCAGGCCAGTCTTGTCTGAAATGTGAGCAAGAATTTCGCTCTTGGTAGGAGCTTTCTTTACTGCGGTCGCTTTTTTCTTAGCAGCCATTAATCAATCCCCTCAGTGAGATAGTGTAGTCAAAAACAACAGTCGAATTACGCTGCGCAAA
Organism: uncultured Gammaproteobacteria bacterium; assembly: GCA_963922815.1. Lineage (GTDB taxonomy): Bacteria > Pseudomonadota > Gammaproteobacteria > Steroidobacterales > SZUA-146 > SZUA-146. The sequence goes on along the minus strand of CAWUKD010000014.1, from coordinate 8,336 downwards.
ATAGCATAAGATGGCGCAAGGTGTAAGCGTTTTGGCAAATCTTTTTAGTCGCCCAACTGAGCGTTTACCCCTATTTTGAGGCTGTCAAACGAAACCTTACTTTGTGTAAAACTGTTGCTGAAACGTCACGTTGATGGGGTCGGTCTCGCCCTCGGGGGTAGCCTCGATCTTGAAGGTCAGATTCTCACCATCGGCGATGGATGTTTGCCCGATGAAGTAGACAACGTCGCCATCCTTAATCTCGCGCATCTCGAGATTTTTCAATTGTCCCGTAAGGTTATTGGCTTTCGCTGAGACTTTACCCGATGTCGAAACAGTGCCTGAACCTGCGGTTTTTTTGTGCAGTACTACGTTCAGAAGAACCTGTGATTTACTGCGCGAAAGGCCATAAGCGCGTGCGGCTTCAGGTAGTAGCTGATCGGTGGTGATCGCGTTGTAATGCACCACGTAGTCACCGGATTCGAATGTCCTGGGAGCCGCTTCTTTGGCTGTAGGAACGTTGGCGGCAGAGCGTGTTTCCGGTGCCTTTTGGCACGCAGTTAGCGCAAAAAGCGCGCTTAGACTGGTAACAATTAGCAGTTTACTGACTCGCATGTGTACTCCCCCAATGATCGAATCGAGCTACCACTATAGCCTAATGGCTGTGAGTGGCAACACTTAAAAGCGCGTCTTCTACGGTTCCCCAACGTCGTTTTTGAGGCTAGAAAAAACCACGAATGTCCGAGTTAATCAGAATCTGCAAAGCCTGGAGCAGAACGAGCACGATGAGGGGTGATAGATCCAGTCCGCCAATGGGCGGGATGATCCGACGTGCCGGTGCAAGAATCGGTTCGGTCAGGCTGTAGAGCATGCTGACGACCGGATTGCGGGGGTCCGGATTGATCCAGCTGAGGATGACTCGCAGGAATATCGTCATGATGAAGAGTCCGAAGACCAGATTTAGCAGGCCGAAAAAGGACTCAATCAGCGTGTACTGAATACCGGGTATGCCACCGCCAGTCTGAATGAAGAACAGGATGACCAGCACCAGTATCTGAACCAGAAACGCGGCGACGAGGCTCGCCAGATCCATACCCTTGAGACCTGGGATAATCTTTCGAAGGGGCATGACCAGCGGGTTGGTCAGGCTGACGATGGCCTGCGACACGGGATTGTAGAAGTCTGCACGCACGAGCTGAAGTAAAAAGCGTACGACAAACAGGCCAACCAGAAGCTGGCCGACAAGGCTTAAAATAAAAATCAGTGCTTTCATGTATTGCTAGTCCGTCCCGAATTCGTCTGCCAGAGTTCCTGCACGTTCGCTGGCGGCCATCATGGCGGCCTCCATAATAGTTGGCAACTCCTGAGCCGCCAACACTTCCAAAGCGGCTGCTGTTGTGCCGCCTGCTGATGTGACTCGCTGCCTGAGTTCTTCGAGGGTCCCCGGTTCGCCGAGCGCCATCCGCGCGGCTCCGAGCGCGGTTTGCCGGGCCAGCTGTTGGGCCATGTCACGGGGCAGACCCAATGCGCAGCCGGCGTCCTCCATCGCCTCGAGCATATAGAAGAAATAAGCCGGACCGCTGCCGGAAAGTGCTGTTACCGCATCAATCAGGTTCTCTGTGTCCACCCACGCGGTTAGCCCAACGGCCGAGAAGACGCTGTCGACGAGCTTGACGTCGTCGCGGGTGACATCGCTATCGGCGTAAAGTCCGGTCGCACCGGCGCCCACCAGTGCGGGCGTATTTGGCATGACGCGCACGATGCGGCGGTAGCCGTCAAACCAGCGGCTGATCGGATCGCAACCAATGCCAGCGGCCACGGACACCAGGAGCGGCTTGTGCGTTTTAACGGATTCGGTCAAATCGGTACAGACGCCGCGCATGATCTGGGGCTTTACGGCAAACACGACGCAGTCGGCGCCCTCTATGGCTTCGCGATTGTCTGAGAAGGTGGTGACGCCGGGCAGCTTTTCCATTTGCTTGCGCTGAGTTTCTCCGGGATCGGAAACCCGAAGGTCGTAGGTGCCCGATAACGACGACGCCGGCGCTCCGGACTCGGCGTCTGCGGTCTCGATGGCTTCCGGTTTGGCCAGGCCGGCCAGTAGCGCAGCGGCCATGTTGCCGCCTCCGATAAAAACAATGCGTTTGGAATTCATAGTCAGTTTCTCACCACAAAGAAGATTACCCGCGAGCTGCGTAAGTGTGTCAGTCAGAAGGGCGTTTGCCAAACACATCCGTTCCGATACGAACCCAGGTTGCGCCGTTGGCAATGGCGGCTTCGAGGTCTCCGGACATTCCCATCGACAGCTGGTCGAACCCTTCATGGTCCTGACTAATGTCGTCATGAATACGCTTCACCGAGGCAAAGGCGCGAGACTGGGTATCAAAACAGCGGGTGTCGGGTGCCATGGCCATCAGACCCCGGACGGCGAGTCGCTCATACCCGCTGATTCGGGAAACGAACTCGGCGACTTCACCCGGTTCGACGCCGGGACGGGTCGAATCGCCACTCAAATTGACCTGAATCAGCACGTTGAGAGGGGCGCCCGGTCCTCGGGCAGCGTCGAGTCGACGGGCCGTTTTCAGACGGTCCAGGCTGTGAACCCAGGAAAAATTCTGAGCCACCTCGCGCGTTTTATTGGACTGTATCCTGCCGATAAAATGCCAATTCAAATGCTTGTTTTCATTGCTATTTGCGCGAAACAACGCGTCCAGTTCGGTTTGCTTTCTAAGGCCTTCGCTTACATAGTTCTCGCCGAATTCAGTCTGACCGGCCTGACAGGCTTCATACACAGCGGAAGCAGGGTGGCGCTTGCTGACGGCCAAAAGACGAACAGAACCTGGAATTCGCTGATAACGCGCCGAAGCTGTTACGATTCTTTCCTGAATATTCATCAGATTATGTGTGATTTGGGTCAAACTTTTTACTCCATAATGCCGGTATACTTTAGTGCATCCTGAGGCTCTGCGGCGACGCAGTATGACTCAGACATGGTGTCCGGCGCGAGGTTTGAAAACAGACCACGAGTTGGTAAGGACACGACACGCTCTCCCGGAAGCGGCACCCTGGTGCCATCCTGGCGAACACTCGAAACCCACAGGGGACACTAAGCCCATGGCTTTGGATATTGCACAACTACTGGCGTTTGCCGTAAAGAATGATGCCTCGGATTTACACCTGTCATCAGGCGTGGCACCGATGATTCGGGTTGATGGTGACATCAAGCGAATTAATATGCCGGCGCTGGAGCACAAAGAAGTGCACAGCATGGTGTACGACATCATGAACGACAAACAGCGCAAAGACTTTGAGGAATTTTTCGAAACCGACTTTTCGTTTGAAATTCCCGGTCTTGCACGGTTTAGGGTTAACGCGTTTAACCAGAACCGGGGCGCAGGCGCCGTGTTTCGTACAATTCCCTCGAAGATACTGACACTTGACGATCTGGACGCACCGAAGATTTTCAAGGACATCTCGCTGACCAATCGCGGCATCGTGCTGGTGACCGGGCCGACGGGGTCGGGTAAATCAACTACCCTGGCGGCAATGGTCGATTTCATCAACGATACGAAACCTGATCACATCCTCACGGTTGAAGATCCGATCGAATTTGTGCACGAGAGCAAGAAGTCACTGATTAACCAGCGCGAAGTCCATCGTGACACGCTGGGTTTTAATGAGGCGCTGCGTTCAGCGCTGCGTGAAGATCCCGATATTGTGCTCGTGGGTGAGATGCGAGACCTTGAGACCATTCGACTGGCACTGACGGCGGCCGAAACCGGCCACCTGGTGTTTGGCACATTGCACACCAGCAGTGCCGCCAAAACCATTGACCGGGTAGTCGACGTATTTCCCGCCGCAGAAAAAGACATGGTTCGGTCCATGCTGTCCGAATCTCTGCGCGCCGTGATTTCCCAGTCACTGCTCAAGAAAAACGGCGGAGGCCGGGTGGCCGCCCATGAGATCATGATTGGAACACCTGCCATTCGAAACCTGATTCGTGAAAACAAGATTGCGCAAATGTACTCGGCCATTCAGACCGGCCAGTCGGCGGGCATGCAGACGCTGGATCAGTGTTTGCTGGAACTTGTCAGAAAAGGGGTGGTGAGCCGCGAGGAAGCGCGCTTCCGGGCCGTTCACAAAGAGCAGTTTTAAGCCCCGATTAGCCAAGCATTACCAGTAATAAGCCAAGAGTAGCTGGAGTAGACCATGGAACGTGATCAAGCGATTAAACTGATGCAGGACCTGATGCGCGGAATGGTGCAGAAAGAGGCATCTGATTTGTTCATCACGACCGGCTTTCCTCCGGCGATAAAAGTCGACGGTGTTATTACGCCGGTGTCGCAGACACCGCTAACTTCGTCCCAGAGTGCGATGCTGGTGCGTTCTATCATGAACGACAAGCAAACCAAGGAATTCGATGCCAACAAGGAATGTAATTTCGCGGTAAGTCCGAAAGGCATCGGACGTTTCCGTGCGAACGCCTTTGTGCAGCAGGGTAACACCGGCGCGGTACTTCGAACGATTACAACTGATATTCCCGTGTTCGACGATCTGAATTTGCCGCCTGTGCTTAAAGAGGTTGTGATGTCAAAGCGCGGGCTGGTCATTATTGTGGGTGGAACGGGCTCCGGTAAGTCGACCACGCTGGCGGCCATGATTGGCCACCGCAACAAGAACTCCCGCGGACACATTATTACCATCGAGGATCCGGTGGAGTATGTGCACCCTCATCAGGGTTGTGTGGTGACTCAGCGCGAGGTCGGCGTCGATACGGACAACTGGCATGCGGCGCTAAAGAACACTCTGCGCCAGGCGCCGGACGTGATTCTGATTGGCGAGATCCGCGATCGCGAAACGATGGAATATGGCGTTCAGTTTGCCGAAACCGGCCATCTGTGTCTGGCCACGCTTCACGCCAACAGCGCCAACCAGGCTCTGGATCGAATTATTAACTTTTTCCCCGAAGAGCGCCGCGATCAGCTGCTGATGGACCTTTCGCTCAACATTCGGGGCTTGATTTCTCAGCGACTAATTCCGAAAGCGGATAACAAAGGTCGCATCGCTGCAATGGAAATCATGCTGGCGTCTCCGCTTATTTCAGACCTCATCTTTAAAGGTGAAGTGGCACAAATTAAAGAAGTTATGGCCAAGTCGAACCGGCTCGGCATGATGACCTTTGACCAGGCCCTGTTCGATCTTTACGAAGAAGGGGCCATTGGTTATGAAGAAGCGCTTCGAAACGCCGATTCGAAAAACGAATTGCGTCTGCGTATCAAGCTGGAGAGCAAGCGGGAGTTTCAGGCTCAGGATGAGGGCGGTCATAGCCTTCGCATCATGGAGCACGAACCCGATGCCAAACAATTCTAGTAACGGGAAAGCATGAATACTAAACCGCTGTTCAAACTGATGGTCGACAAGAAAGCGTCGGACCTGTTCTTTACTACTTATGCGCCGGTCAAAATCAAGATTGACGGTCGCATTATTCCCGTAAACAGCACCGAGCTGACGCCGAAAATGGTCAAACAGGCCGCATTCGGACTGATGAACGAAGACCAGCTCGATATCTTCGCGCGCGATCTTGAAATCGATTTTGCCATATCCGAACCGGGTCTTGGTCGCTTCCGGGTGAATGTGTTTCACCAGCGCGGCAACGTGGCTATGGTGCTTCGTTACATCACGTCGGATCTGCCGAGGCTAGACGAACTCGGCATGCCGCCTGTTCTAAAAGACCTGGTCATGCGCAAACGCGGCCTGATTTTGATGGTGGGCGCCACGGGTTCGGGTAAATCCACCACGCTTGCCGGTATGGTCAATCACCGCAATGAAGTGGCGTCTGATCACATATTAACGATTGAAGACCCGATCGAGTTTTTGCACCCGAATAAAAACTCGCTGATTAACCAGCGCGAAGTCGGTGTCGACACGTCCAGTTACGCTCGTGCGCTGAAGAGCGCCATGCGGGAAGCCCCGGACGTTATTCTGATCGGCGAGATCCGCGATCGCGAAACCATGGAGTCCGCGCTTACGCTGGCGGGCACCGGGCACCTGTGTTTGTCCACGCTTCATGCCAATAACACGGCGGAAACGCTCGACCGAATTATTAATATGTTTCCGACCACGCAGCATCACCAGATTCTGATGGATCTGTCCCAATACCTGCGGGCGATTATTTCGCAGCGCCTGGTACCTGGCAAAACAGGTTCGAGGGTAGCGGCAGTAGAGGTCATGCTGAACACGCCACACATTCAGGAGCAGATTCTGAAAGGTGACATCGACGCTATTAAAGAAGCGGTTGCAAACTCATCTGAGAGCGGGATTCAGTCCTTCGACTCTTCGCTGTTTGAGCTGTATAAGCAGGGCCGCGTTACGCTGGAAGCGGCGCTATCATCCGCCGACTCCAGAGCGAATCTCGAGACCAAGATTAATTTCGGTTAACTGCATCGTCCCTGCGCTGGCTGGATGACGTGCAGCGCCGGGTTCAGGCGGCCGGGAAAACCTCACGCGCATCGAACACCGGGCCGTCGACGCATACGCGTTGCATGTAGGGACCCTTGTCTGTGTTGACCAGCACCGTGCAGCCGGCGCAGCCGCCAACCGCACAGGCCATATGTTCTTCCAGTGACACCTGAGCGGGCAGGTCGTATTCCCGCGCCAGTCGGGCGCAGGCCTCGAGCATGGGTGTGGGGCCGCAGGCAAACACTTCAACTTCGGCGCGCTGCGCTTCCGTCAACGTATCAAGCCAGCGTGCGGCTGCCTGGGTGACGTATCCGTCATAAACTCCTTCGTAACCCTGGAGTGATGCCAGCCTGGCCGGAATGCCCCACTGCTCAAGCAGTTCAAGCGTTTGATCGACGGGCGCGTCGATACCTGGCACGTCAAGTGATGAAGTCACCAGCCTGAAAGGAAACGGTACTTCCGAACCCATAAACAGAACCGGTTCGAACTCTTTCTGATCGCGCAGGGTATCGGCTAAAAACACCATCGGTGGAATGCCAACGCCTCCGCCGAGCAGCAGCGGGCGTCGGTATTGCGCATTGAGCGAGAACGGCTTGCCGATCGGCCCGAGTACGCTAATCGTCTCGCCGGCGGTACGCTGCGAGAGCAGTCGCAGTCCGTCGCCGACTATCTTGTAAAGGAAATCTACCCAGCCGGCTTCCGAATCGACCTGCATGATCGACAAAGGTCGGCGCATCGGTAGCAGCGGGTCACATGTAACGTGCGCGAACGATCCGGCTTTTGCCCGGGCGGCACACTTGGGTGCGTTCACACGCAGAATAAACTGATCGTCGCTGTACGCGTCCTGGCGCAGCACTTCGGCGTCTTCAAGAAAAATGGTACCGCGCTGTGATGTGGTCATGTTATTGGTCCGCCGCAAGTGCGCAAAGAATGGCCATTCGAGCCGGCACGCCTATCGCTACCTGCTGCTGAATTACCGACTGGGGTCCGTCGGCAACCGCGTCGCTGAGTTCAACGTTACGATTGATAGGTCCCGGGTGCATCACCAGCAGATCGTCCCGTGCCGCGGACAGTCTTTGGCGCGTCAGAGAGAAGCGCGACCGGTATTCGTCGATATCCATGATGGCGTCTGACTGTAATCGTTCTTTTTGTATTCTCAGTGCCATCACCACGTCCGCGTCGCGTATGGCAGGATCCAGTTCGTCAGAAAACGCCAGGCCGGCGAAATCGTCGCTGTTGGCCTGCCACTGCTCCGGCGCGACCAGACGAATGTCGCGACAGCCCAGCTTGGTGGCCCCGTGGACAAAAGACCGGGCCACGCGTGAATGGGCAATATCGCCAACAATGGTGATCGTCAGGTTATCCACGCGCCCTTTGCGTTGTTTCAACGTAACCAGATCAAGCAGCGCCTGGCTCGGGTGGGAGACATTGGCTTCGCCAGCGTTGATGATTTTTGTGGTGGTAGCTTTGCTGGCGAGTTCGGCTGGCAGACCCTCTGTGGACGTTCGCACCACGAGTTGATTTATGCCCATAGCCTGCAGTGTCGCTACCGTGTCCCAGACTGTTTCTCCCTTGCTTTGGGACGAGTGCTGTAAATCGACATTGACGTGATGAGCCCCCAGCCGTTTGGCCGCCAGTTCAAAAGACACCCTGGTGCGCGTGCTGTTCTCGAAAAACAGGCTGGCGACACAAATGTGTCCTAGCTGTGTGTCGTGAATAACCGGTGCATTGGAGCGGCGTACCGCATCATCGATCAGGGTTTCGAGTTCATGGCGGGAAAGATCTTGAATCGAAACGAAGTGCTTCATGAGTTATTCGTCGCCCGGTCCGGGTCGACGTCCGTCGCGTTGATTGAGCCAGGTGCGTAGTATGACCTGTGCGGCAAATTTGTCTATATC
>CAWUKD010000013.1:0-40952 GCA_963922815.1 uncultured Gammaproteobacteria bacterium | reverse complement strand
GACCCCGGCTGGTAATTCTGCCCGGGCACATCCCGGGAAACGAACTTACGACATTTCGTTCACATTCTTTTACGACACTGTAGACTAACGCCAACCCGGTACCGAAGGATCCAGCTTGACCGACCCATCCAACAAGCCCGAAAACCCGCTTCTTAACCTCGGCCTGAACGTAATTCTGCCCGCCCTTGTGCTGATGAAAGGCAAGTCCTGGCTGGAAGGCTACTGGGGCGGCACCAGCGACGGACTCACCGTGCTTGTCTTCGTCCTGGCGCTGTCCATGCCGCTGCTCTACGGTATCTACGACCTGATTGCGCGAAAGAAGTGGAACTTCTTCTCCATTCTCGGCCTGGTCGGCGTGTTATTAACCGGGGGTATTGGACTTCTCAAGCTGCCGCCCGAGTGGGTCGCGATCAAGGAGGCAACCATACCGGGCCTGATCGGGCTCGCATTTGTCGTTTCCCAGTTCACGCGCAAGCCACTTATCGGTATGTTTCTGTTTAAAACCGGTGTGTTTGATATCAATCGCATTGAGAAACACGTGCAGGAAGCTGATCAGCAACCCGCTTTTGATCGGCTTCTCCGTCGCAGCAACGGATTGTTTGCAGGTTCGTTTTTCCTGAGCGCGATGCTCAATTTCGTTCTCGCGAAAAAAATCGTCGTCAGTCCGGCCGGATCCGATGCGTTCAACGAAGAACTGGGTCGCATGACGTTACTGAGCTACCCGGTTATCGTGATTCCGTCGATGATCATCACGGTAGTCGCGCTGTGGCTACTCTTCTCCGGCATCGAAAAACTGACCGGTCTTTCCCTGGAAGAACTGATCGCTCCGGAGCAGTAGTCGACTTTTTGTGCTGCAGGTGGAGTGGTAAAGGCGGCCGTGACTCGCCGCACTCAAACGCATGTCAAACGACAGCTCAGCTCCGTGCTACCGAAGGTCAGGCCTGCAAGGCCCTCGGCTAGTCCCCGAGGCCGGCCATGTGGAAAATTCTGAGGACACCAAATATCGAAGCAATGGCGCCGCCGCTGGTTAACCAGCCCCAGTCATTGTAGAGCCCGACCGCAGCCAGCAGCACGCCAACAATCACCAGAACAAACGGACCTGCCAGCGTAAAAATGAAAGTACCCAGCTCCTTGAGTATTCGACGCAAGGTGCTCATAACATCGCCTTCTGACCAAGAGGCCTGTTCGGCCATCGCCGACCAGCCTGCTCCCTCCGGTTGCTTGAACGCATATCTGACCCTAGCCTTTAAGCGCAGCTTTGATCGCGGAAACAACGTCTTCATTGTACGGCTTGGTGCGTGGACTGAACTCAGTGATCAGATTGCCATCGCGGCCAATCAGGTATTTGTGAAAATTCCAGGTCGGATACGTGCCGGAGGCTTCGGCCAGCTGCTTGAAGAACGGATGAGCGTCCGCTTCTTTGACCGAGGTTTTTTCGAACATGGGGAATTTCACACCGTACGTCAGCCGGCAAAACGACTGGATTTCCTTCTCGGTTCCAGGCTCCTGTCCCATAAAATCGTTGGACGGAAAGCCAAGCACGACCAGGCCTTCATCACCGTATTCCTGATACAGTTTTTCCAGGCCTTCATACTGCTTTGTGTTGCCACACTTTGAAGCTGTGTTAACCACCAGCAGCACTTTGCCCCTGTATTCTTCGGCCAGATTGATAGTCCCGTCTCCAGCCAGCTGTCTGAATTCCTGATTGAGCAACTCATCGCTTTCAGCAAACGCGCTGAACGCAATCATCGCCGTCGCCATAGCCAATAGTGATTTCATCGTGTTTCCTCTTTCGCCCGCCCGCTGACAAGCCGTATTGATTAGTAATACCGATACTTGGCCACAAGAGCGATGAACCCGAGGTGAAGTCAGCGATAACGGCCAGATACAAACGCACCGGGACCGATGCAGCGCGACGATTGAATCCTTGGTATATGGCACTGCCCATTTGATTCAAGGACTCAATGCGGTTGAGTGATCGGCACAATCGTCCCGAATCCCTGAGCTTTGAATAATCCCCAGGCCCTCGGAGCCGGCTGCCCGGCGCGGCCAGAACGGAGGCTTTAGACGGGATTCATTCCCGCTGAGCCATGTACCGTCTTCCGGCGCTCATCAACTCAACAAACCCGGCCTCGTCTCCGGATACGACAAGCTCGCGCACTTGCTCACTGGCCGTTACCAGTGCGTCGAGCGCCTGACCGCCGAATGCGTTCAGCGCCTGAATCTCGTAGTACAAGTGCGGGTTGTCGCGAGCCACCAGCGCCGCCACGTCGAGCTGTGCGTTAAACGTGGTACTCGACATGCCCGCCAGCTTGGGTACAAGCTCACCGCTGCCCGCCAGCGCCGTGAAAAAAGCCAGGTTAAGTGCGTGTGACAGACCAAGCACGTAGGCGATTAGTCGATCGTGCTCATCGAGCCCCATGACAAACTGTTCGGCCATGGTCGAAGCGAACAGTCGCTGCGCCTCTTCGGTCGCTTCGGGTGATCCGGCGTCAACAAAAATAACGTGCTGACCGGACAGCAGCATCGTATCGGGTCCGAACATCGGATGAATCGATGCCACCTTGCACCCGGCGTCGACGAGGCGTGCCAACGGCTGCCTCAGCGGACTTTTCAGCGATCCGATATCAACAATCAGTGCCTCCGGCCGGTGCTTCGCCAGTTCATCGAGAATCTGCGCCGTTGCACCCAGCGGAGCCGCCACGACAATCAGGTCGACATTGCCAAGGTGATCAGACCAGCGTTCGATCACGTCAAACGCTGAATCGCTCTTCGCCTGGGGGTCGGCTATCGAAACTTCATAGCCCTGCGACCTTAGAAATTGGGAGAACCAGTTGCCCATCTGACCGGCACCGCCGATGACAAGCGCTCTCTGCCCGAGTCCCGAGCCTTCCGCCGCGACGCGCGCCTGCTCCTGACGGGTCAGCGAGGACTCGATCAACAGGCGCATAATGTCTTCGGCAAGCCCGGGACGCAGGCCGAGCTGCATGGCGCGCTGGCGCACGCCTTCCAGCACGCTCTTCTCGCGTTGAAAATCGCGGGTGGCTCTGCCCGAGTCGAGTTTGTGTCTGGAAATCTGCTCGACGATACTCTGCCGTTCCGCGACCAGCTCGACGAGCTGGTGGTCAATTTCGGTAAGCGCGGCTCTAAGGTCTTCCAATGGCATGTGGTCTCTCCTGACAATGCGACCTTTGTATCGCATTGACGAAGAAAATACACGCAATCGCTGACGCCATGACAGCTGAACCCGCGTTCAAAGACGCATGCTCACCGAGCGTCAGTTGGTTTGATTAATCCACAAAAAGATATCGCCACCCGCTGGCGCCACCAGCTGCCAGTTTGCACCCAGGATATCCATGTCGCCGTCGTTACCAATATCACCCACGGCCAGGTTATGAGAAGCGTGCGTTTCGAGAATTTGCAGCGTCCAGCTTTCGGCGTTGCCATCGTTGTTATAAATGCCCACGCGATCCGTACCCGATTGGTACATTTCTGCAAACACGATATCCAGCTGGCCGTCGTTATTCATATCAACCAGATGATGCCGGTGCACATCTTCCACGGAGCCAATCACGTGACGGGTCCAGGACTGCGTCAGCGGATTATCCGGTGCTTCAAACCACGCGATTTCACCAACGCCCACTTCGGACACGGCCAGCGTGACATCCAGATTACCGTCACCATTCAAATCCGCCGTGTCGATACTGGAGCCGGCAGGCCAGGAACCAATACTGTAGCGCGCCCAGGCGCCGCCATCCGTGATGTTCTGAACGGGCTGTCGCAGCCAGTAGCCATCGCCCACTACATCCGGCCGGCCATCATCATCAATGTCCGCAACAGCCAGACCACCTGTCCCGTTCGAGTCGTTACTCAGACTGACGGTAGTCCAGTCCTGCGGGGTAGCCCCCTGAAGGAACACGCGTGTGGTGCCAAACGTCGCACCGGCTATACGAATCACAATATCGGCTTTACCGTCGTCATTCATATCGACGATTTCGGTGTCGTGCGAACGATAGTTGGCAATCGGATGAACTGTCCACGGGTCTTCTGCGTTACCGCCGGATCCGAGCGGGTTTTCGTACCAGCTGATTGGATCCCGATTAACCACGACGTCAATGGCTCCGTCGCCATTGATGTCACCGGCCTGCAGATCATCACCACCGCCTACCGATCCGATTTGAAATTTCTGCCAGGTGGGTGCCCGGTACCAGTACACGTTGGAGCCTATCAGTCCGCCACCGGTAACAATATCGAGTTCGCCGTCGCCGTTCAGATCAGCCAGATTTTTACCCCAGGGTGCCTGGTCTTCTTCAATCGTTACGCGCGAGAAAATCGCAGGTGGCGGCGGTGCTCCGTCCACGCTCACTACCACAGAGTCTCCGGCCGTCCCTCCGGGTCCGTTGCAGGTCAGAGAATAGAGACTGGTGTCTGTCAACGCACCCGTCGACTCACTGCCAGAGAGGGGTCGGGATCCCGACCAGGACTGCGACGCCCGGCAGTCATCGGCATTCGTTACTATCCACGACAGCGTAGAAGACATACCGCTGCTGATATCCATAGGAGAGGCCGTAAGTTCTACTGTTGGCGGCGGGTTGCTGTCAAACACCGTCACCATGACACTGCTCATCGTGGTGCCATCGGGTCCCTCGCACGTGAGCACAAAACTGGTGTCCATTTGCAGCACGCCTGTCGATTCGGTGCCAGCAATATCTCGCTGACCACTCCATCCGCCGTCGGCAAAGCAGCGATCGATATTATCGCCGTTCCACTGCAGCTCGGTCGTTTCGCCAGGCTGAACAATCGAAGGGCTCGCAACAAGCTCAATGGTAGGACCCTCATAGCTCGGTTGAGGAGGCGCGATGGCGCTACCTCCAACCGAAACCCCGGTGAACACGCCGCCGAGTGAGGCGCCCTGGTCGTTTTGACCGATCAGTCCGTTATCAACTTGCGATTTGTCCGCATAATCATCGCGAACTACCACACACGCGCTGTCAATGTGTCGTCGTTGCAGCGCGCCGTTATCCTGATAGGTTTCGACCACAACGCATTCCTGCGCGTCCGACGCCATCGACATTTCAATTGCAGATTGATTCACAGCCGCGATTTCGCAGCCGAAAAAAACCAGCGACGCCAGCGTCGAATCAAAAATTAGTGACATTGTCATTATTACGTACCCTTATTTTTCTAACCGGCTTCCTGAGCGTCTATCTCTCAGGAATCAGCGGCCGTGCTCCATGCTGTCGAACCATTGATCAGGTGCTTCGATCAACCCCAAATTGATCGACCTGCGCGACTTCATAACCTTGTTCTACACACTTTCAACGTGGTCCGGGTTTAAAGTAAACATAATTCCCCATCGCCCGGTAAAACATTTGTGTCGACCATTCGACAACCTCGAAACCGAACTCTGCGGGCAGGTCGTTGATGAAAACTACTGTGGACACCCGCGCGATACATGTGGACGAAACGCCACATATTTCCGATAGAATTCATCAGGCAATAATCCCCTTCCGGATCAACTGCCTGCCAATGCTGTAAAAACGTGACAGTTTGTCACACGGGAAACACCGGTCCGCGCTCCGGCTAAAACGATCCGCAAACCCGGGATGCAGCCCCCGCCATCGATGCACGGTATGGGCGTAACAAAATGAAGGAAACGTTTGAACGGTCAGGCTGGCGGAATTGAAGCCATATTCCGATCAATATGCCCGAACGCGCTGTTTTTTTAGTACCCGCCGGCTCGACTTCAGCATGAAGTTCACCGGACCGGTAGAGCCAGAGAACCGCTTGATCCTGTAAACGCGGATTCACGCGGCGTGCCCGATTCGGACCTATGAACAACTGTGGCGACCGGTCTTTCCGAATGTCTTTATGCGCCCGAATTAAGTAAAGTCCCCTTTTGCTCTTTCGATTCGCCCGGAGGTATCCCGCTGTGAACTATCCCAACTACTGCAAATCATTACTCACGCTAATCTGTGTACTCATGTTTAGCCTGTCCGCAGTCGCGCAGGACGGACTGCGGCAGGCGTTGTTCGAAGAAGCCAAAGACGCACTCGTGTCGGCCAATCAGGCCAGAGCCTCATTGCTTGCACCAAGCAGCTACAGCGAAGGCGCCGAGCACTACAAGCGCGCGGAGAGTATTCTGGAACGCGGCGGCAACATCGAACGGATTCGCAGTGAATTGAGCCAGGCGGTTACAGCCTGGCAGAAGGCCGTGAAATCTACCGAAGTCGCCAACGCCACATTGTCAAAATCGATACAGGCTCGCGCTGACGCGATCAGTGCCGGCGCAGAAAGCTTCACTCCCGAACTGTGGGCCGACGCCGAGAGCCAGTTCCAGAAGGCGACGATCAGTCTTGAGAATGGCAGCCTGAAGGCCGCACAGCGACAAAATTCAGAAGCGGAAGCACAGTACCGCGAAGCCGAACTCGCGGCCATCAAGAGCAATTACCTGAACGAAACCCGTACACTGCTGGCGGCCGCAGACAAGCTCAAAGCCAAACGCTACGCACCCGCTACGTTTGCCAAAGCTCAAAGCCTGTACGCCGAAGCCGAGCGCGAGCTCACCGAGAACCGGTACGACACAGATCGTCCGAGAAGCATCGCGCAAGACGCCAAGCACGAGGCGCAGCTGGCTATTTATCTTGCCAAAAACCTCAAACGGGTAGAACGCGACCGCGAACAGCTCGAGGCCTACGTGGTGGACTGGCAAACGCCCGTCAAGCGCATAGGTGCGACGCTGGACACGCCGGTGTACTTTGACAACGGCTACGAAGAACCCACGGCAGGGCTGGTTGAAAAAATTAGCAACCTGCTCGAAACCAACCGGATTCAGAGCCAGGACCTGCAGGAACGCAAACAGCAGATCAGGTCCATGGAAACTCAGATCGCCTCACTCGAGCAAAAACTCGGCGGTGCCTCCAAAGAGCGTCTGGCACTGGCCGCCGAACTTGATCATCAGGCGCGCATCAAACAGAAGTTTGCCAGCGTTGAAAAAATGTTCAGCCGAGAAGAAGCCGTAGTCCTGCGAAGTGGCAACGACGTTATCCTGCGTATGGTCGGCTTAACCTTTGACAGCGGCAAGTCGGACATGAAACCGGAATGGGACGAACTGCTGGATCGCGTCGGCAAAGCCGTAGCGCAGTTTGACAATCCGCTTCTGGAAGTCGAAGGCCACACCGATGCGTTTGGCAGTGACGAAACCAACCTCGAGCTCTCCGGAGACCGGGCCGTGGCGGTTAAACTGTACATGCAGTCCAACATGAACCTCGACGAATCCGAAGTTCGTGCCATTGGCTATGGCGAGGCCCGCCCGATTGCCAATAACGAAACCGCTGAAGGTCGTGCCAAGAACCGCCGCATTGACATCGTCATACGTACGACGTTGTAACGCACGCGATCCTCAGTAGCAATCCTGAAGAAAGGGGGCGGTTTTATTTACCGCCCCCTTTATTATGCCTGCAAAACAGATAACCGCTTCTCACCTCAACTTCTCTATAAGGCTAAATCTTTTTTTGGCGGTCAGACACGCGGGTTTTCTCAGAGCCAGTGGCTACAGTGGCAGCTTTCTTCTGACCTCTCGCAGCCACTTCAATCTCGCTCTGGTTACGTAAATCGCTCCGAGGGCGGCAAGGTGTTCAATCTTGCTGTCGGTGCCCGCCCCTTCTTTGTCTCTGGCTGTAATACCCGCCAGGTAAGACTCCATTTCCAGAATCAGCCCGTCGAGATAGGTTTCCCGCTCCTGGTCGTTGAGAAGCTCGAGAAAAAAGACCCGCGATCGTATCGGATCATTGATTGACGCAACCCGCTCGGGCTCGGTACCCGACATTACCCAGTGTTTGAGTAATCGGCGCCCTTTGGGCGTGAGCTTAAGAAGCTGCCGGCCACGTCCGTCATTGTTGTCGGCCAGACTGCTGATCAGTTTGTCGGCTTCAAGTCGGGACAGCAGCGGATAGAGCGACCCGGCAGAACCCTGCCAGTGGGTCGAAGGCGAATCCGCCAGCTCGCGCCGTACCCGATAGGCCGTACACGGCTGGAGTTTGAAAATAATTCCCAGCGAAACGCCTTCAAGCTCACTTAGCTGCCTCGAACTGGCCATAGCTCAGTCAATCTCCAGTGTCAGTTTCTCACTCTTGCGCTGAACCACGAACGACAGCGGCTCGTGTGCCCGAAACAGAGCTCCGAATTTACTCATATCATAATCTGCCGCCGGCGCACCATTCAGAGAAACCAGCTCATCGTCGACCCTGAACCCGGCCGTTGCAGCCAGGGAATCCGGTGCGACGGCGGACACTACCCAACGACCCTGACCCGGTACGCCCCTGAAACCGAGGCCAAGACGGCGCGGCGAGGGTTTACTCACTACTTCGCCAGCATCCGGCAGCGGACTCAGAGACATCAGGCTGTTTTTCTGGTCAATCGACATCACCCGCTGCCCGAAAACCCCGCTGCCAATATTGCCTGATCGGGGAGACGGTGACATAAACGACAGGTTGGGATTGACCAGCGTGATCCCTGCGAACCGAATATCGCCATCAAGCTGCGCAAAGTAGATATCGCGGGCACCGCCGATCAGTCTTGCTTCGGCCCCTTTGGTGGGCTCGGTTTTCAGGGGCAGTTGATCCATTACTTCAAAAGGCATAAGAAACTCGCCCATCGACCCGGTATCAATATGAGACTGAACCTGTGTACCTGCCACATCAACGCTCACTGAAACCTTTCCGTTGGTATTATCGTAGGGCATGACGCCCGGCTCACCCGGCGACAGCTCATCCCGGGACAGAATGATCTCTCCCTGCGCCAGGTCAAAAGCCAGCAGATAGTTTTCAAACAGCTGAAGACCAAGAACGCCCTGCATTGTGCCCATACTGAACTCATTGATATCGATCACAACAAACTCCGCTCCCTCCACGGTTACAGCACCGATCTGAAACCTTGGAACTCTGACAATCTTGCCGGGCACCTGATTCCCACCTGGCGCCCCGATTTCCATGTCGCCGATTACCTCAAAACCCAGTTTTTCCACTAACGCACTATCAATGACGTTAACCGAAGCGCCCGTATCCACAATAAAGGGATAGCTGCTACCGTCGCTGAGTTCCACAAGCACCTTTGGATGACCGCCCCTGGCGGTAAGCGGCAACCGGATCGACGGTCCCGGAAACGTCAGGTTACCCATGGCGGGCAAACTGTCCGGGCTGATTTTCTTCTGTTCGCCCGTGGCGCAGGCGGCGGCCAGAAAGATCAGGGCTGACAGCATCACCCGAACGACCTGACCTGAGGCTTTGCTTAATCGATTTTCCATCACTTTACTCCAATTTAGTACGATTCGTACTAAATAGATGCGCAATCCCTCCGATGGGTCGCAGCCGTTTTGCGTACAGACGCCCGAACCTTTGCCGGCGCTGGCTGCAGCCGGCGGATTGCCCGTTAAACCAACGGTTTACGCGTCGAAAAATCGACGCTCTTCTGAGCGCTTCGGTTTCGAAATTCGAATAAACCGCGAAATCTTTTGCTCGTCGCAAGACTCGTTATCCACACAGTTTAATAACTGGAGTTATCGTTTGATAATCATGTAACCTCACGATCTTGCGTTCCTAAAACCCGGTCCGGTAGTCGTGTCAGCATTCAAATTCCAGTTCAGCCGCAGAACCACCGTCGAGCTGCTACGCCTGGCACTGCCTATGGTCGTGTCACAGGGAACGTTTGCGGTCATGATTTTTACCGACCGGTATTTCATGTCCCAGATTGACCCGGTGCACATGGCCGCATCGCTGGGCGGCGGCGTGGCGGCGTTCTTTTCGTTCTGCTTTTTCGTCGGTCTGCTGTCGTATGCCAATGCGCTGGCGGCGCAGTACCTTGGCGCCGGCGAACCCGAGAGATGTCCGAAAGTCGTGTCCCAGGGCATGATCCTCACGGTGATCAGCATTCCCGTGCTCAGCCTGATCACGTTTCTGGTGGCAGGCATCTTCGAGACTATGGGCCACGAGCCCGAGCAGGTCGAACTGGAGCGCATCTACTATTTGATACTAATGTCCGGCGTACTGATTACTCTGGCCAAGATCTGCATCTCTTCTTATTTCGCCGGCATCGGCCGGACCCACGTGGTTATGATCTGCGACGTTTTTGGTCTGATCATTAACGTGCCGCTGAGCTATGCCATGGTTTTCGGCAAGTTCGGTTTCCCGGCGCTTGGAATTGTAGGCGCCGGCCTGTCCACCGTAGTTGCTACGTTTCTGGCACTGCTTTTGTTCGTTGCGTTCTACTTTCGCAAGGAACACCGGGAAACCTTCAGCGTACTTCAATCGTTCACACTGGACACCCGAATACTAAAGCGTTTCTGGCGCTTCGGATTTCCCTCGGGCATGGAGCTGTTTCTGAATGTCGCGGCGTTTAACCTGTTCCTGCTCATGTTCCAGTCCTACGGTGTCGCCGCAGGTGCCGCCGCCGCCATCGTGTTCAACTGGGACATCCTCTCGTTTATCCCCATGATTGGCCTGAGCGTTGGCGTCATCAGCCTCATTGGGCGCTTCGTGGGTGCCCGGGACATGACGCGAGTCAACGAGGCCATGACGGCCGCGTTTGTCATTGCGCTGACCTACACGGCTCTGCTGGCCTTTGTTTACGTTACGTTCCGATATCCATTGGTAGAAGTATTTGCACCACCAAGCGGTGACTTCACAGCCATTCGCGAGCTTTCTGTATTCATGATGATCGGGCTGTCGAGCTACGTGATGGCCGACGCCATCATTTTGGTATCGAGCGGCGTGCTCCGCGGCGCTGGTGATACCCGCTGGCTCATGATCGCCTCGGTATCACTGCACTGGGCTATGCTGCTTGCCCAGTTCCTGATCATTCGGGTCTATAAGCTCAGTCCCAAAGTATCCTGGATCGTTCTGTGCCTGCTGGTGTTCGCCATTGCCGCCGTTTTTGCCTGGCGCCTGATAAAAGGACGCTGGCGCGATCCTGAGGTACTGGAACGGGTTATGGCGGATTAGGAGCAATCCCCGTCCGGACACTGCCCGGATCGCACATTATGCAAAGTCGCTAAGGATTCGGCCAGTCCTGTCGCTACACCCCGTAAGAGGGTGAAAATCTCAGGTGAGCTCATGGCTGAAACCGCCAATCGTGAAGACTGGAAATCAAAATACCGTGGTCTTCTGTCTGAACTGGAACAAAAAGAAGGCGACTGGCAGGCGCTGGACGACGCTCTGCGTAGCGTGGCATCTCGCCTGGCCATCGCTGCTATGGGGCGCGATGACGCCATCGACAAGCATCTGACCACGATTCTGGACGCCGTTAAGGGACGTCACTCCGAAAAGGCGCTGAACAGCGAACTCGAAGGACTGTCCGCCGCGGTGTTACGTCACGAAAAGCGCATCGCCGCGAACGACGCACTCGACCTGTCAAAGTTCGTCGCCAGCCTCCAGCTCTCGCCCAAAGCACAAAAACGCGTTATTGATGGCCTGGAATCCGAAACCGTCCAGATGCGAACACAGGCGCTTGAGTTACTGGCAAGCGAGCTCAACACACTGCTCCAGACTCCTGACTCATCCACGACGGCCCAGGGCTCGGCCACCGCCGTGCATGCGGTACTCAACACTATGGCTCGCCACATGGATGGCGTCCCCGAACTTGAAGTCGCCGTCTACGAACTCAAGCAACGCCTGAACGAAGGCGCTGATGAGAAAGCACTCGACGCACTGCTGCAGAACCTCGCAGCAGCAGTCAGCAGCGTGATCAGGTCCATCGGTGAAGACAAGCGCGAGCTCGAAGCGTTTCTTGAGCAGGTCACCAACCAGCTGGCGCAGTTCGAAGATTGGGCACGCGGCCACCAGGTCGAATCCGAAGCCCGACTCAAAGACACGGACTCGCTGGAACGCAACGTCGAGCAGGAAGTAGGCGGACTGCAAAGCGATATTGAAGCTTCCGACGAAATGTCTGAACTCAAGCACCGCGTGCAGAAACGTCTCGATTCGATTGCCGATCAGCTTCAGGTTTTTCGCAAGAATGAAGAGCAGCGCGCCGAGGCCGCAGGTAAGCGCAATGCTGTGTTAATGGAAGAGATCAACCAGCTGAAAGTTCGCACCGGTGAACTTGCCGCACGCTGCAACGATCAGGAAGAACGGCTCATGCATGACGCGCTAACTGGCGTCCACACGCGATATGCCTACGACCAGAGACTGCAGGAAGAATTTCAGCGCTGGCAGCGTCATGGACAGCCGCTGACCTATTCGATCTGGGATCTCGATTTCTTCAAGCAGGTCAACGACAGCTTCGGTCACCAGACCGGAGACCGTTTACTGGCCGTGGTTGCCAAAATGCTGTCGGACTCAACGCGCGTAGAAGATTTTGTGGCCAGGATTGGTGGCGAAGAATTTGTGGTGTTGTTCCCGGCCACTCCGCTGGACAATGCCTACATATTAGCGGAACGCCTGCGTGAAAAAATTGCCGCTGTCAGCTTTCACTTCAAGGGAACGCCGGTTCCCGTTACCGTATCTTGCGGAATCACTGAATTTCGGCAAGGTGACACCCCGCAGTCAGTATATGAACGCGCAGACAAGGCGCTTTACGAAGCCAAAGCAAACGGCCGAAACCGCTGCGAGAAAGACTGACGTTCTTCCCCGCTGTTGCTGATGAGCTCATCGACTCGTCCGCCTTTCTTCGCTGTCGCTTGAACCTCATTCGGAACTGTTTAGAAACCTAAAACCTCGCGACCGCCCGGCTAGTTCCGCCAGTAAGGTTCATCCGTGAAGCTAGTGAACTGAACCCAGGGTCTCGCGTAGCGTCGCCGCCAACTTGCTCAAACTGAAAGGCTTGGTTAAAGCCGCAGAAAATCCGGCGTCGGCGCAGTTGGACATTACAGGGTCGTGGGAATAGCCACTGCATACAACGCCCAACGCATCCGGATCCATCGAACGAATCGCTGTCATGGCGTCTTTACCGCCCATCCCGCCTGGCACGGTCAAATCCATAATCACCAGGTCGTACGGTTCTTGTAACTCGAGCATTTCTTCGTACCGTGCGACTGCCGATTCACCGTCACCAACAATGTCGACCTCGTAGCCAAGGTGGCTCAATGCACCTCGGTAAACCTGCTGAATCATCTTGTCGTCATCCATAACCAGTATGTGCTCGCGCCCCCCCGGGTCGACCGACTCTCCGGATTGTTCACTGCGTTGGCCAACTTCCTGCGCCGGCAGGTAGACGGTAAAAGTCGACCCGATTCCCTGCTCGGATTCAAAGTGGAGCCAGCCCGAGTGGCGGGTTGCAATGGCGAAGGCGCTTGCCAACCCGAGACCTTCGCTACCCAGTTTCGTCGTAAAAAACGGATCCAGAACTTTGTCGCGAATGTCATTTGAAATCCCAACGCCGGTATCGCTGACGTCGATCCGAATATACTTTCCGGCCGGAGTCGAGGGACTCAGTGGTTTTTCCGCGATATGGTTTCGCGCACTGACCCTGAGCGTGCCTGAATCAGCCATAGCATCTTTGCCGTTCAATATCAGGCTGTGCATGAGTTGCTTGAACTGGTTAATATCAATTTCTACCGGCCAAAGATCGTTTGCCATCTCCATATGCACTTCGGTTCCGGACCCGGACAGAAAAAATCGCGCGGCCTCCGGAAGCAGTGTTCGAATATCGTGCAGCTCCCGGTGCGGATCGCCACCTCTGGCAAAGGCGATCAGATTGGCCGTTATTCTCGAGGTTTGGTCTACCGCCTGCTCAGCCTCCACCAGCAATTGCGCCGCCTCGTCGCCGGGTTCCAGCCGTCGTCGTGCCAGCGTGATATGACCGAGAATGGCAAACAGCGCGTTGTTAAAATCGTGAGCAATACGGCCAGCCAGGTTTCCGATGGATTCCAGTTTATCGATTCGCAGGCGCTCTTCTTCATTGCGCCGTTCTTCGGTGGCGTCGTGAACGGTAATCAGCGCACATCGCCTGCCATCAACAGATACGGGATTCATCCAGATATCAGAAAATTTTCGCTCGTGCTCATGATCGAGCCAGCTTTTTGAAACCTGCAGCGCTTCATCGGAAAGTTTTGCAAGGTTATCCAGAGCACCTCGCAACCATTCAGGCTTAAGCGCATCCACCGTTATATTTTTGATCTCCTCACGAGTCAGCGAGGACAATTCCGCGGCAGGCTCATTCGCATCAAGAATCGTGCCCGTATCAAGCGCCACAAGGTAGTTTGGCATGACGGCATTATTAAACACGCTCCGGTAGCGCTGCTCGGATTCGGTCAGGCTCGTGGTGGTTTCTTCAAGTCGAGTCACGTAGGAACGAATCGACGACAACGTTCGTGCTCGTGAACGTGCGTAAAACGCAAGTTGAATAGCAAATACCAATAAAACTGCACTTAAAACACCAAGTGCTACCTGACGCTGTTTGTTTCGGGCAAGCTCTCGCTCCTTGGCGGCCAGCGCCTGAGAATTTTCCAGCTCTTTTTCTGCCAACTCACGTGCCGTTTCCAGTTCCACCAGTTTTTCACGAACTTCGCCTGCGTCAATCAGTTTATCGATCTCGTAGGCGCTCCTGAGCGCCGACAGGGCAAACCCAGGTCGCCCCTGTGCCTCGTAAAGGCTCGACAGCGCACGATTGATTTCAGCGATTTCACTGCGCGCATTCGCCCTTCCCGCCGCATCGAGTGCCCGCATGTACAGACGTTCTGCGGTTTCCAGATCATTGCGCTTGACGTAGATTCCCGCCATCGAACCCAGGGTTCGCGACATTCCCCAGAAGTCCTGTCCAGCCTCTCGGATAGCCATCGTCTCCTCAAGCTGTGACATCGCAAGGTCAAAGTTGCCGAGCTTGTTGTTGGCATAGGCGAGATTGGACAGCACACGTGCAAGCTCCCCGGGACTCCTGGATTCGCGGCTCAGCCCAAGACTCTCACTCAGGTATTCAAGCGCCAGCTCCGGTTGACCCAGATCAATATGCACCAGCCCAAGGTTACTCAGAAGCGAGCCAAGTGTAGAAGTCGAACCATGATTCCGGTAGTACGGTAATACTGATGCAAATTTGGCTCTGGCTTTTTCGTACTCGCCAATATTCCAGTAAATCAGTCCTATGTTATTCGCCGCACGAGCCATTCCCGCGTCATCGTCTATCTCAGTGGCTATTTCAAGCACAGTTCGGTGAGCAGCCAGTGCCAGATCATACTCACTCTGCGAACGATGTATCGCGCCAATGAGCGTGTAGGTTTTAGCCGCCTCACGCTTGTGGTCAGAAGCGGTTAGCAACTCGGCGGACCGGCGGGCCTCTTCCATCGCCTCCTCTACTTGAAACTGACGATAAAAGACTACCGCTCTGAAGTAGCGTGCAACGCCCTGCTGCGCGCGATCACCTCGTTCAGTGGCCATTGCAATGGCCTGATCAGCAAATTCAAGCGCGATCTCTTTGTCGCCCTGCCTGGCGCGATGCCAGCTCAACCGACCCAGAACGTCAATCTTGGTCTCATCATCCGGTCTCGAGACCAGCATGGTCTGCGCCTCATCCAGATAGGATGCGAGGTCTGTGCTATCGGTATTGCGATCAGGATGCAGCAGGTCCTTCAGTATTCGAAAGCGTTCGTCACCGTCAGACCGCGGCAGTCGCGCCTGGAGTTCCAGCGTCTCGGCATCGATGGCCGGT
This sequence comes from uncultured Gammaproteobacteria bacterium, assembly GCA_963922815.1. Lineage (GTDB taxonomy): Bacteria > Pseudomonadota > Gammaproteobacteria > Steroidobacterales > SZUA-146 > SZUA-146. Next base: position 25,316 of record CAWUKD010000013.1, on the reverse strand, counting down.
GCTGCACCATAAGAAACAGGCGTGGCAAGAACGAAGAACATCACGGCCAAAACCGTTAAAGCCCACCTGATCAAGAAGTTGTTGACGACACGTGCTCTGACGATGGTTAAAGGCATGCGCTTCACTAAGATAAACCCTGAACTGAGATACTTTAGCTGAGTTCACGCACTTTTTCGGGCACTCTGCGGCCCCAAACACGGCTTTGGCTATCGGATTCTCCGCAATAGCTATCGAATACTGCAACACCTTTAAATCAGCAATCGCCGGGACTGCACGGCAGCTTAATTGCTCAAGGAAATACCGCCACAGACCGACTGGCTAAGCGGATCTCATCTCTTCGGAAACATGTTTGCTCGGTGGTTCGCCGTATTTTTTAGAATACTCGCGACTGAACTGCGTGGGGCTCTTGTAACCGATCCGGTAAGCCACGACGGATACGGGCAGTCCCTGTTCAATCAACAGACGCCGCGCCTCTATCAGGCGAAGTTCCTTCTGGTACTGATGCGGCGTCGTACGGGTCACCTCCCTGAAGTGCGTATGAAACGACGTTAGTCCCATTCCGGCCGTTCTTGCCAACTCTTCAACGGGCACAGATTCGCGAAAGTGTTTTCTCAGATAGGCAAGTGCCAGCGCTATCTTGTTAGCGCGGCCATCCGGAGTCAGTAACCGTTTAAGAATCAGGTTGTGATGAGCCTGCAGCACCCGGTAGTGCAGCTCCTGATTCACAAGTGGAGACATGATGCGCGCGTCAATGGGATTGCGCAGCAAATCGAAATAACGGGCAAAAGCCTGAACGAGTTTGGTCGGCGCCAATCGGGACTCTGACGATGGCCTGACGAGGCGGTCGAAACGCGTATGCCCTACCTGAGCCTGCATCCGCCTAAGCACAGGCACATCCAGTGACACGAACAACGCTCGAAAGGGTGCCTCGGCAGATGCCTCTGACACCCGGGCGAGAACCGGTGAATCACCGCCCATGATCACCGACTGACCCGGACCGTAAACGATAGAATCGGAATCCACGTGAATCTCGAGCCCGCCTTGCAGCAACAGGCACGCGGCCGGCATCGGCAGCTCCGGTTCCAATCGACCGGCTTCCGTGCACTGAACAAGATAGAGTCCAGGTACGCCCGCAGGTATACCCGCGTGCGCCGCCGCGTCCCGGCCGGCAATTGCCCCCACCGAGTCACTCAGTCGAACGATGTCCAACGAACCCCCGATACTCGAATCGAGTCTTGTATTTTTTAATGAACCCTGTTTAAAACCGATCGTTCCTGCTAACCGGCTCGCTTCATAATACACCGTTGGCGACGTCAGGATCAGCGCATTCGCAAAAGACTTTCAGTGATCAGTCTCCAGCTCGATATCGCGGGGCAGCATCACTATTGATTCTGCATACCCACCGACAGGGTCTGGCACTTCTGATTTATCCAGACACATTCCGGATTCATGCAGTTCAAGCGGCTCAGTGGTACAGGTTACCAGGGCTATGTCGTCGTCCGGATCCGGCGCTGATTCTTTCCACCCGCCTTGCATGGCTGTGCTCATTACAAACACAGACCATGCTGCGAATCCCAGTGACAGGGCGAGAAAACGTGTAACAACCGTGGTTGCTGCCGGCCGGCGCCGGAGGAATACACTACCTCCCGCCTCAGCCCCGGCCTGATGGTCTGATGAATCCAAACTGCTCACGTCGCGACTCCAATACACATCAGCAGGGCCGCGACTATAGCCGACAGCGCTCGCTGTGAATTCAGCGTGGTCCAGCGGTCCAGATAGTGACGCCAGAAATCCTGCGACTGCGGGTCATCACTTTGAACAGAGTCTAGGCGCTTGTTGAGCGGCACATTGCCGGCGATGGTCACCAGCCAGCATCCGCCAATGTAGGCCACCGCCCCGCCCAGCAGCCAGGGCGAAGCGGCCTCCTGCCACTGCGTCACGGCAATTCCAGCCAGGACCAGACAGAGGCCCGCCGTACCCATGAAGACGCCGAGAAAACCACGATTCAGCACGACCAGATTGATGGACTGCATTGCCGAGATGCCCTCGGCGGCCGGCAACCTTGCCAGCGATTTCATGACGAAGTTTGAAAAAGCGAAAAATATTCCGCCCACAATGGCCGCACCCAGCAAGGCACTAATGGCGGTGACTTGAGTCGGCAGCGTCATGCTACGTCCTCCTTGCCACCAACATTCCAGACTCCACGGTCCACGATACGATCAACAAAGTCTGTGAAATCCCTCGGCTCGCGCCCCAGCGCTCGTTGCACGCCGTCACCAAGATGTGCGTTGCGGCCGTCCAGAACCGTCTCAAAGAGATAGTTCAAAAGCCAGACGATCTCCTTCGGAGCGCCGGATGCGGCAATCGCGCCTTCGAATGCATCGCCCGGTATCTGCACAAACGGTATTTCGCGCCCGGTCGCGATTGAAATCTCTTTGGCCAGCTGCGTAAACGTCAATAGCCTCGGACCTGTAACCTCATAGATTTCATATTCGTGTCCGTCCTCAGTCAGCGCGGCTACCGCGACATCGGCGATGTCGTTAACATCAATGAAAGGCTCGGGAACATTCGCCGCCGGAAGAGTTATCGCACCATCCAGCACCATGCCGAGAAATTCGCCTTCAGAGAAATTCTGCATAAACCAGCTTGCCCGAACAACCGTCCACTCCACGGTAGATGCCTGCACGATGCGTTCACATGCCTGCGCCTCTTCTTCTCCGCGACCCGACAGCAAAACCAGTCGGTGTACGCCGCTTGCTACAGCTTTATCGACAAAACGCTGAATGGTATCCGTAGCTCCGGGCACCGCGAGATCCGGCGAAAAGCTGATATACACGGCGCGGACATCGTTCAGTACGTCATCCCAGGTTTCAGCGTTGCTCCAGTCAAAGGAAGGATCGGATGAGCGGGAGGCAACTCGCGTGCTAACACCCAGCCCTGTCAGGCGCTCGACAACCCGCCTGCCGGTTTTGCCTGTGCCGCCCAGAACGAGCGTAGTTCCAGAATCGGCTTGATGTGCTGCATAGTTGGTATTCATAGTAACCTCGAATAATTTAGGCCGGATGGCCGTGAATGACGAGATTAATTCTGAGGGTACGGGCCTTTAGCGACCATTCTCAAGCGGATCAAAACCATACGTATTCGTCTATACTTACTCTATGGATTCTCTGGGAGGCTTATTGGATGCGCCGCGAGCACGTGGAGCGTTTGCCCTGCGAACGGTGATGAGTTCACCGTGGTCGCTTCGAATTCTGGCCGAATCCCCTCTGACCCTGCTTGCCGGGGTGGAAGGAACCTTTTGGGTCATACCCGATGAAGGGGAACCTGTGGCCATCGGTCCGGGTGACATTGCAATCACACGAGCACCCGATCACTACACCGTGGCGGAATCCCCCGACGCTGAGCCCACCGTCTACATCCATCCGGGCCAGGACTGTCGCGACCCCAACGGCAATTCAGTTCTTGAAGCCATGACGCACGGCACGCGTACCTGGGGAAATGACGCGAATGGCAGCACGGTGTTTATCGTCGGTGCCTACGAACACCTGAGCGACATTAGTGACCGCCTGCTTCATGCGCTGCCACCTGTACTGACGATATCCCACGATGACTGGGATTCTCCTCTAGTCCCTTTACTGTGTGACGAGGTGATCAAGGATGAACCCGGTCAGGCCGCCATACTCGACCGACTGCTGGACTTGCTGGTCACCGCCGTGCTCAAAGCGTGGTTTGCCCGGCAGGAGTCAAACCGGCCGGAGTGGTGGAAGTATCAGGGTGATCGAATTGTTGAAAGTGCGCTGCGCCTGATCCATGAAGACCCTGCCCGCGCCTGGACCATGGCTACATTGGCAGCGGCCGCCGGCGCGTCTCGCGCTTCCCTGGCTCGTCGTTTCAGTGATCTGGTTGGTGAGCCGCCCATGACGTTTTTGAAGAACTGGCGCATGGCGCTCGCGGCGGATTTGCTCTGTCAGCCCAATGAAACAGTGGGCAGCGTCTCGGCCAAAGTCGGCTATGCCACGCCCTACGCGTTTAGTGCTGCGTTCAAGCGCATTCGAGGGATGAGTCCAAACGAGCATCGCAGCATGGCCCTCGAATAAGTCCGCAGCAGCAACGAAAAGACCGGGGATGACCCCGGTCTTCGTTTGAATTGGCGTTTACGCCACAGACGCCTGACACTCAATCGATCAGTTAACGTCTTTATCCACCAGCTTGTTGGCAGTAATCCACGGCATCATTTCGCGCAGTCGACCGCCTACGGTTTCGATGTCGTGAGCGGCGTTCAGGCGGCGATTCGCCGTCATGGACGGGTAGTTCATGGCGCCTTCGCTAATGAACTGCTTGGCGTACTCGCCCGTTTGAATGTTATGCAGCGCTTCTTTCATGGCCTTGCGAGATTCATCGTTGATGACACGCGGCCCTGTGACGTATTCGCCGTATTCGGCGTTATTGGAAATCGAGTAGTTCATGTTGGCGATACCGCCTTCGAACATCAGATCGACAATCAGCTTGAGCTCATGAAGACACTCGAAGTAGGCCAGCTCAGGTGCGTACCCTGCGTCGACCAGGGTTTCAAATCCGGCTTTTACCAATTCTACGGCGCCGCCACACAGCACGGCCTGCTCACCGAACAGATCGGTTTCCGTTTCATCTTTAAAGCTGGTTTCAATAATCGCGGTGCGCCCGCCTCCGACACCACTCGCGTACGACAGAGCCAGGTCTTTGGCGTTGCCGGTCGCGTCCTGGAAAACGGCGATCAGGTCGGGAATACCGGCTCCCTTCACAAACTCGCTGCGTACCGTGTGTCCCGGCGCCTTCGGAGCGATCATGATTACGTTCAGATCGGCGCGCGGAACTACCTGGTTATAGTGAATGGCGAATCCGTGAGCGAACGCGAGTGTCGCCCCTTTCTTGAGGTTTGGCTCGATGTCGTTTTTATAAAGCTGTGACTGAAACTCGTCAGGTGTCAGCATCATAACAAGGTCCGCTCCGGCCACCGCCTCGGCCACGCCCGCCACCTTGAGGCCGGCGTTTTTGGCCTTTGCCACGGACGACGAATCGGCACGAAGCGCCACGGTGACGTCGACTCCGCTGTCTTTGAGGTTCAGGGCGTGCGCATGACCCTGCGAGCCGTAGCCCACGATGGTGACCTTGGTGTTCTTGATGAGCGACAGATCGCAGTCTTTGTCGTAGTAAATGTTCATTGAGGATGCATCCTTCGAATAAGTGTCAATAAGGCTGGAATTGACCGGCAGCATAGACCTTCTGATTAATTGCGTAAATTGAAATATTTTGAATTTGGTATTTCTTTTTCTGCAATAATGGGGCATGGACACCCGAACCGCGACGATTTTTCTGACATTGGCTGAAACCCTGCACTTCGGGCGTGCGGCCGACAGCTGTCATATGAGCCCGTCTACCCTGACCCGTACTATCAAACAGCTTGAAGCCGAGGTGGGTGCACCGCTGTTTGAGCGCGATAATCGCAGCGTCACCCTGACCCGCGAGGGCGAACTTTTTCGCCTCTATGCTATTGAATCAAATACACTTTGGGTCGCCTTTCAAGAAACCTTGCTGGACACGGCAGGTGAACTCTCCGGCACTCTGGTTCTGTATGGGTCGGTCACCGCCAGCTACAGTTTCATGTTTGACCTGCTGTCAAAGCTGCGCAAACGCCATCCCGGCATTCTGATCACACTGCAAACCGGCGATCCCGAACAGGCCATCGCGCAGGTGCAGTCAGGAGACGCCCAGATCAGTATCGGCGCGCGCCCGTCCGTGCTACCCGCCGCCGTCAGCTTCAGAACCATTGCCGAAACGCCGCTGGTGTTTATCGCCCCTCTCGACGACTTGCCTCCTGACAGCCGTGACGCATCAGTCGGTGAACCGTGGTACGCGCGGCCGGTCATTTTGCCCCGGCACGGCGTTGCCCGGGATCGTGTCACCCGGTGGTTCAGACGTCAGGGCATTGCTCCAGACGTATCGGCCCAGGTCGCTGGCAACGAAGCGATTGTGAGCATGGTCAGTCTGGGCGGCGGCATTGGCGTGGTACCAAGAATCGTTCTGGACAACAGCCCCATTCGGGATCGTGTGGCGATTCTTCCGGTGAGCCCTGATCTCGAACCCCTGGAAGTTGGCATGTTTGCCCTGCGCAAACATTTGAAGAATCGGCTGGTCGGTGCGCTTTGGAATATTAATGATCAGTCGTCATTGAGTGACAAACGCGCAACTTAATCGCAGCGGCAGCGTCCACTCTATACACAGTCTGCAAGCTGTCGCACAGAGCATTGCCGACAAAACGCTCAACCACCGATCCTCATGGACTGCTCACACCGTTTGGCGATCGCATCAAATGGCAGTCGCCCAGAAGCCCATGACGGACAGGAAACTGAAACCATGAAAGAGTCCAGGCTGAACGTGTCACCCGTTGTTGCGAGTATCCTGGCGTTCGTCGTCTGCTCAGGCGCAACGGCGCAATCGCCGGTCGGCGCCAGCCAGCCCGCACGCGAGGTCGCCGCAATCCCTGTCTTTGATACGGTCGTTACCGAGTTCGCAGGCAACCTCAACACGCTGCAAATGGCCAACCTCGACCTTTCCTATCGTGAGAATTTCAATCGACTGGAAAAAAAGGACCGGCTGCTCGATCAACGCGCTTTATTCACGGCCCAGCTGGATCGCCTCAAATCATTCGAACGCGACGACCTGACGGTCTGCCAGCAGATCGAATACGACATCATGAAAGTGGAAAGCAGGCTTGGCATTGAGCGAGCGGAGCTGGCGCTAACGCACGACCCCAAGTCCACAATTACTGATGCGGGAATTTTTCATCAGCCGAATGGCCCGGCGTGGTATGCCTATTATCTGGCCCGCTGGAACGGCGCCTGGCTGGACGTCGACGAACTCTATGCGTTCGGTGAAGCGGAACTTGCCAAAGCGCGGGCGGACTACGATCAGATACAAACGCAGCTGGGCTACGAAGACGATGATGCGGGGCTTGCGCGCCATCTGAAAACGTCACACCGGTTCGCCCATGACGACGATACGCTGGCATGGTTTCGGTCTCAGCAGGACGTCGTCTGGCAAAACCTTCCCGATCTGTTTACGGTCACCAAAGGCCTCGACAAAGCAATCATCAAAAGCTCCGATCGCGGCGCAAGCTTTGCCGTGCCAGGCTATTACGATTTGCCGAACGAGACGTTCTACTTCAACCGTATGAGCGACACCTACGAAGGGCGTCAGGCGGACTGGCTATTGCTGCACGAGGCAACACCTGGTCATCACTATCAGATCGCAAGCTCGGCACTCGAACCTCGTTGCCCGCAGCGTCTTCCAGGACTGTCCTACTCCGCGTACTCCGAAGGCTGGGCCGCCTACGTCGAAACGCTGGGCGAACAGCTGGGTGTGTATCAATCTCCGGAAGCCAGGCTCGCCGCCGTCGAATGGAACATGGTCAGATCAGCCCGCGTCGCGCTCGACGTTGGCATCAACGCCTACGGCTGGAGCGATGAACAGGCACTTGCTTACTGGCATACCAATGTGCGCGGACAAAGACACATTGCGCAGCGTGAAGTATCTCGCATGCGACGCTGGCCGGGCCAGGTGGTGACCTACAAATACGGCGCAGACTTTTTCCAGCGACTAAAGACGCAAACAATCGAATCGGCGAGCGATAAAGATTCCCGAAGCGCCCTGGTACGCCGATACCACGATACGGTGGTCGGTTTTCGGTCCATGCCACTCGAAACGTTTGAGGCTGTGTTACCCGAGCTTCTGCAAGAATAGGCCTTGCAGCCAAATGACAATTACCAGGCAAAAAAAAGCCCACCAGATGGTGGGCTTTCGACATATTGCGGTATTGAAAGTGCGATCGCTATTTACGGCGACTCGCACCGAACAGGCCAATCAGGCCTGCACCCATCATCCAGATAGCGCCTGGCAGTGGAACCGGAGCCGCGGTAACGAGAAAGTCGTTACTCGCACCGGCGCCTTCAACCCAGCCGCGACCAACCCAACCGGTGTCGGTTCCAAGGCGGTGACCGTCATTATCAAAAATGAACGCGCCTGTGCCGTTGGACTTTCCAATAAACTCAAAAAAGCCTTCGCCGTCTTGCTGCGCCAACGTACCGGAACCGGACTGGGCAATAAAACCACCGTTAGGGGCAGCCGACAAATCAGACATGGTGTACATCACGTCCCAGGCTGAACCGGTCGCGTTATCGATGATGACGCCAGTCAACAACGCACCTGCGGCCAGATCTGCAGGATCAAAACTCAGCTCCAGAGAAGCACCTGTAAAGGCACCCGGCAGGTTGTCACCCACGGTGAACGTTTGACCCGTGTCATCGAGTCGCAAACCGTACGGATTCGTCACACCATCGTAAATGGCGCCATCGCCATGATTACCGAGAGTGAACGACATAGACGTTGCAAACGAGGCTGTGCTGAATGCCAGCAATACAACGGCGAGATATGTTTGAAATCGTTTCATTATGATTAACCTTCTTCTTATACTTATTAGTTATTACCGGGTAGTAAGGCTTAAAAGTATACGAGAAGGTATCAGAGGCTTCCACCGTAGAATCGCTTTTAACAGGCGTATATCTGTAAAAAATCGTCCGCGTTATTACATAAGGTCAACGGAAACGGATTATTGTTTAATCAAATCGCCAAGCCGCAACGGAATCGGCGCTTTGAAAAAAACCGTTCGCCGGCTTATCTCTCTTCCAATAGACTCACTCTCCACGGCGACAGTTTATTATTTTTGCTTCCTGCGAAAACTCCACGAGCCAATGACGCGTGTATCTGTTTTGTGTCCGCGTAAATGTTTTCGTCGCCACTTTCCAAACGCTGACTGCTCAATCTCAGCCGGTACAATCCAGTTTTTCTTGCCGAAGAAATATACGACGTACTCGTCGAGAAACGCTTCGTCCCGAACCATTGCCAGCGTGTCGAGATAGTCGTCCCGAATTCCGGGGGTCAGCGTGCGCTGCTGCTGCCACTCATCAAGCAAATGCAGCCTGGACGAAAATTCACAGCCAAAGGAATTGGCGCGCGCGGGGTTGTCGTCATCGAGCTCAAGCTGACACACGCTCTTGGCCAGACTATAAGCGATCCAGCTCTGCTGAACGGGATCCTCAGCCAGCAGCTGCTGTGGGCTGATATGAAACCGGTCTCCGCCGGTAACGCCATTACGCACATAGATGTCATCGCGGCAGGCGGACAGCGCGACTAGGACAATGAGCGCGAATAGTCTGTACATGACGCCAGTATACAAATTTCCTGAACCAGGCGTAGTCAGACAAGGTGACGATGTCAGAATGTCACCGTAAATGTGTTTCCTTCAGGCCACCAAATTACCGCTGAAAGAAGCAAAGCCCCTCTTTCACGGCCAGTTTCGTTACCCTATGATCAAGCAAAGTTACCGGGGTGATATCGACCAATGAAAACTCATAACGTTTATTCGTTCGGCATGGTGTCGTCAAGCACCCTGTACAGCATTGCAGGCGCCTTTCCAGGCGCGGAAGGCTACGCAGAAATTGAAGACGTTCAATACGTCACCGGCGGCGAGGCGGCCAACTCGTCGATAGTTCTGGCGCGACTGGGAGCGCAGGTGAAGCTGGACGGAAACTGGCTCGGTTCTGACGCCGGCGGTGATCGAACAACAGCGCTGTTAACCCAATACGGAATCGACATTTCGAGGTTGCCCCAAAGACACGGCTATACAGGCGTGCAGGAAGTTGTTTTCGTGGCGCCAGGCACGCGCACTATCTTCGGCAGCTACGGTCATCTGCTGGAGCAGGCCAGCTGGAACATGCCACATGAAGAAGACATTCTGGGAGCGCGAGCCATATGCCTTGATCCGTTTTTTAGCGAAGCCTCTTTGCGCGTCGCGGAGCTGGGTTGCCATGCCAACATTCCGGTCATCACGGTAGACTGTCGCCACGACCACCCGCTCGTCGGCTATGCATCCGCCCTTGTTATTTCAGAATCATTTCTGCGCGAAAACTACCAGGAACGCAAACCCGACGATGTTTTCCGCGAATACCGGCAGCGGGCGAGCGGTCTTGTCGTATTTACATTTGGCGATACCGACATCTGGTATGGAAGACACGGGCAGGATGTGCAAACGTTGCAGCCTCCCCGCATTGATCCCGTTGATACGTGCGGCGCCGGTGACTCATTCAGAGCGGCTGTCGTGTACGGATTCCTGCAGAGCTGGAACGACAGAAAAATGATTGAGTATGCAGCGGCCGTCGCAGCCATGATCTGCACGCGATTTCCCGGCGTACTGAACGCACCAACGCGCGAAGAAGTTGCCGCTTTCATGAAGCAGAATCACACTTCCCATCCCGGTGACTAAGTTCAGCCTGGTGCTCATGATCAATGCGCCAAACCGTACGTTTGGCCATCACTCGCGGTGATTCTGCCAGCTACGTAATCCGGCTCAGGCTGACTAAGGCCGGACAACCGCAGCCCCGAACAGCAGCTTCGGCTCCAGCGGCAAACTGATCGAACCAGAGACGGTATTTCGCTGTTAATGCCGCATTTCACAAGGTAATCTGTCGTCATCCTCGGCAAACCCTACGGCGGGACGCAGCGCGCTGATCATGAATGAGTTATCAAACATACCTGAATGGCACGACGTCACTTCGGAACAGTTTCACACCGAGATTGTGCCTCTTGGCCGGCCCGCTGTCCTCAGAGCAGTGGTCAAAGACTGGCCGATCGTCAAGGCGACCGCGCAATCCAGCCGTAGAGCGGTCGACTACCTGAAATCGTTCGACAACAAAACTCCGCTGTATACCATCGTCGGCGAGCCGGATATCAATCGCCGCTTTTTTTACGGTGACAATCTACGCGGCGTGAATTTCAAACGTACTCAGGCGACCCTGACGACCGTCCTCGACAATCTGATGGGCTTGCAAGGCAGCGCAAACCCTCATGCGATTGCCATTCAGGCGGCTTCCGTTCGGGACGCCCTGCCCGGTTTTGACCAGGCAAACAAACTGCCACTGCTACCGGAGTCCGTGGCCCCAACCCTGTGGCTTGGCAACAGCGCCGTGGTCGCGCCTCATTTTGATGTGCACGATAACGTGGCCTGTGTCGTTACCGGGCGAAGAACGTTTACCGTGTTCCCGCCCGATCAAATTGCCAATTTGTACGTAGGGCCAACGCTGGATGCACCGGGCGGAGTACCCATCAGCCTGGTAGACCTGGCGCAGCCCGACCTGGAGCGGTATCCGAAGTTCGCCGACGCACTGGCTGTGGCACAGGAGGCCACGCTGGAACCGGGCGACGCCATCTTTATCCCGACACCCTGGTGGCACGCTGTGGAAGCACTGGATTCGATCAATGTTCTGATCAACTACTGGTGGGGAGGGTTAAGCGAAGGTGCGCTGTCACCCAATCACAGTTTGCTGCACGCCATGCTGACGATCGCCAAACTCAGCCCGGATCAACGCCAGTCTTGGCGTCATTTCTTCGATTATTTTGTGTTTCAGACGCAGGGGGACCCTGCCGCGCATTTACCGCAGGATCTTAACGACATCGTGACCCGCCTGAGTCCTGAGCAGCGAACGTCTGTTTACGAATTTCTCAAAGAGCGCCTGAAATAGCGCAACATTCGATCATCAGACCACGCTCGACTTGCAGTAATGATTAATAAAATCGCGGTGACTGGGTAGCTGACCGACCAGGTTGGTAACCGTCTGGTCAATACCGCTTAAGAACCCTTTGAGCTCTTCATCGCTCATCATATTGACGATGGGATGATATTGCTCGGGCATCAGCCCCTGGCCAAACATCACCTGTGTCCACGAATTCTCGGCGAACAGCTCGGTCGGCACCTGGAACACCCGCCCGGTCTGCTTGAACAGCTCAATGCGATGCTTCAACGACTCAGGCACATCCATCGAACGACAGAAACGCCAGAACGGCGTGTCGTCCCGGTTGGTTACGTGATAGTGCAGAACGATAAAGTCACGGATGTTGAGAATCTCAAACTCCATCTGCGAGTTGAATTCGTCGACGTCCGGCTCGCGTATACCGTCGTACGGGAACATTTGCATGAGGCGTGTCACGCTGCGCTGAATCAGATGGATGCTGGTTGATTCCAGCGGTTCGATAAAGCCGCTCGAAAGACCGACGGCGATACAGTTCTTGTTCCAGTGCTTGCGACGCATGCCTGTTTTGAATTTGAGAACACGCGGTTCGGTCAGGGCTTTGCCTTCAATATTGTCCAGCAGCGTTTGGGTCGCTTCATCGTCGCTGATGTACCGATCGCAAAACACCAGTCCGTTGCCTACTCGTGACTGTAGCGGTATGCGCCACTGCCAGCCCGCGTCTCGCGCAATGGACCGCGTGTAGGGAATTGGGTCTCTGACCGTTTCGGTCTGTACGGCGACTGCACTGTTCATTGGCAACCAGTGCGACCAGTCATCGTAGCCTGAATGCAGCGTCTGCTCTATCATCAGACCGCGAAAGCCACTGCAATCGATAAACAGGTCGCCCTGCACCACTTCACCTGACTCCAGCGTGAGTGATTCTATGAAACCGGATTCACCGTGCTGCCCAACGTTGACAATCTTGCCTTCAACCCGCTTCGTTCCGTGCTTCTCCGCAAGCTTGCGCAAGAATTTCGCATACAAGCCGGCATCGAAGTGATAGGCGTAGTTGAGCAGGTTTTTCGGCAGAATCGCAAACTTGTCCTGTTTCGCTGCCACCAGCTCACCGCAATACTCACCAAAGTCTTTGGCAATGCCAAGCTGCTTGCCCTTCAGCCAGAAGTGCTGGAAACCCGCGGCCCAGCAGTCCTTGCCGGTGAACCCGAATGAATGAATGTAGTCCTCGTTCACATCGCGCCAGTTTTCGAACGAAATACCGAGTTTAAAAGTGCCGTTCACTGCGGCCATGAACTCTCGTTCATCGATGCCGAGCAATTTGTGCAGAGTCAACAAGGTGGGAATGGTGGCTTCGCCCACGCCGACGGTAGGAATCTGATCCGATTCGATGAGAGTGACGTCGAGCGTCTTGCCCAGTAGCTTGGCCAGAGATGCAGCGGCCATCCAGCCAGCCGTACCGCCGCCTGCAATAACCACCTTGCGAATTTTCGAATGTTCCACAGTCTACCTCTGTTCTGTACTGTTGCTGTCGTTACAGGCATCAAGCCGCACGAGTTAACAGGTCTACTTGAGAAATTTTACCAATTGCGCCTTCAGTGCCGCTGCCGACGCTTCGTCCACCTTTGAAAGTACGCCCCGGGCGTGCTCGGGAATGTAGTCGAAGGCGTGCTCGTCTTCATTGAATACGTACTGCTCAAAGATACTCTTCCAGACTCGCCTCTGCTCCAGCGGTAAGTCTTTGAGGCTCATTATCGCATGATGCAGAGCGTTTAGCGGAGACCCCTGATAGGCCGGCGTTGAGCGCCACCAATAGTTCACCAGCACGTTAAAGCCGTCGAGCGATTCCACGTGGTGCCACCACATGCTGGGAATAAAAACAGCGTCGCCAGGCTCAAGCTCGCCGGTAACACACGCCTTCAATGCCTGTTCGTATTTCGGAAATCGCGCCAGGTCCGGAGCACATGTATCCACCAGGCTGATCGGCTGGCCCGAGGGCGTAAACTCAAGAGGCCCTACGTACAAATTGTCCGCCTGATCGGGTGGAAACAGCGTGAAACGGCGACGGCCCGCGACGCAGCAGGCGATGTTGGCGGGAAAATCGTAGTGCGCCGCTATGCGGCTTCGGTTCCCGAGCCAGATGCTGGTCAAGTGTTCGCGGTCACCCAGATCGATATCGTTATGATCCCGAAATCCCGGCAGCCAGTGATCAACCATGGTGGAGCCGACGTAATACGTCGGCGCGGGCGCCTGATCGATAACATCAAACACTTTCTTAAGCACCTGCTTCAGAGGCTGCCGCGTACGCTCGAAGTTAAACCCGGTCAGATCTTCGTTGTAGAAAATGCGTCCGTTTACTTCCGGCGATCCCTCGTAGGCCGTCAGCGGCATACCCCGGTCAAAACTCTGGATGTAGTCCGCCGCCGATTGCGCCGATTTTTTTCCTGCCTGCACCGCCGGCCACGCCGACACCAGGCCCTTGAGTATCAAAGGTTCGGTTGAGCAAAGCACGCTGTCCGGAATAGCATCGGCCGAACAATCATCAAGCTGCGCTATGTGATTAGTCGTTGAAGACACAAGTCTGCCTAGACCTCAGAGCGCGGCATTTTTCAGGTCCACCAGCGTCCGCAGACACGAGTGCGACGCCAGCACCATGAAAATCGGCTGTAAAAACCCCTGCTCATTCAGACTACCCAGAGCGGGGCCACTCAGCTCCTGAACCGAGGTTTCGTTGATGGTATAAAACCCGATCAACTGGTTGCCACTGCCGTCATTCAGCTCTATTTCAAGCGTAAAGGATTCCAGCAGGTCATGCTCGATCAGCGCTTCGATAAACTTTTCGCTATGCACGTGCGCCTGATGAATCAGCTCCAGATTGCCCGTGGCTTTTTGTAAAAAAGGGCTGGTGCCGCCTTCGGACGGGAACAGCTCCTCCCCTTCGGTCTCGTTAACGCGCGGGTTATCCATGTCGATAGAAACTATCGCCCGCTTTGCCTCCGGGTTGTCCGGATCCGGCTGAAAGCCGATCAGGAACGGCTGTCGTCTGATCATCAGTGGAATGTACGGTGCGTTCCACCCCGAGTCAGTCAGAAACAGGTTTTCATCGTTGTCAAAGCCGAACAGAGCCAGTGGGAAAAACTTGCCGCTATTGCCATCTTTTTGAAAGAAGATGGGATAACACGACTGAATGTTTCTGAATTCAAATGGAAAGGTCATGGCGTACTTGACGTTATCGCCATACCTGGCCGACCGTTCGGTAATAACCTTCAGGTTGGCGTGTTCAGCAGGATCGAGTACCACAAAATTTGTCATGTCTTTGTCCGTAAGGCCGCGTTTTCGGCCTGCATTTGTAACCATTCGGATCTGGATTTCACGATCGGCCTGATCGACCTATATTTTCTGAAATCCAAACTCCAGTACTTTGTCAATCAGCTCCCTATTCGACGGCTGAGTCTGCATCAGGCGCGCAGTCCGCTGCGCGTTGTCGCTGAAAAACCGGTTCGCCTTCTCTATGTTCTCATCGTCCGACCGGTACTCCGGCTGCGTGTTATGGGTTGCGAAGCCCATCCCGTAGAGCACGTATTGAAAGCTCGCCGAGGAAAACAGCTCATCGAAGTGCGGCGCGTCCTGTAGCCAGGGCGGCTGATGTTGCCATAGCATCAAAGACTCCCGAAGACGCTCTGGCACACTGCTCACCTGCCGGTTCGCTTCCCAATAGCCCTTGTCTTCCCGCCGGTTCAGCAGGTAGTGAAGCTTCAGAAAATCGATAATCCGCTGCCAGTGATAGGTAAATTTCTCGTTAAAGCGCTTGGCAGACAGGGTCATGATATCCCGATTGGCAGGGAGCTGCTCGGCAATTGTTTTGGCCGCATACTCCACCAGCACCAGTGCCGATGCCTCGAGCGGCTCAACGAAGCCGGCCGACAACCCGACCGCAACACAGTTCTTGTGCCAGAACTCGGTGCGATAACCCGGGTTGATCGAAATTTTCCTGACACTGAGCTCTTCTGCCTGACGGCGCCCGACAATCACATCGAGATAGTCTCTAAGCTCACGCTCGGCGTTTTCGTCACTGATAAAATTTCCGGAATAGACGTACCCGACCCCTCGCCGGGTAGGCAGACTGATATTCCAGATCCAACCCGCGCTCTGTGCGGTTGACATGGTATGCGAGGCAATCGGATCGTCGCTGTTCTTGTACGGCACCTGCACCGCCAGCGCCGCGTTGTTAAACAGCACGTCGCGCACGCTGTGAAACGGAACGTCATAGTGTTTGCCAATTAACAGTGCCGCAAAGCCTGTGCAATCGACAAACAGGTCCCCGTGAATGGGGCCGGACTCTTTCGTATTCAGGCACTCAATATCGCCGTTGGGCCGCGATGTCACGTCGGTAACGTGGTCGAGGATATGGCGAACCCCGAGGTTCTCTACACAGTGTCGCTGCAGAAAACCGGCGAACTTGCCGGCATCCAGGTGATAGCCGTAGTTGAGATTGAAGGCATATTCAGGCGTAGAAATGGACTTGGGCGCCAGGCCGTTGTCGCAGATCCTGCTTTGCTGGCATACCGCATCCGCGAAACTGATCTTGTCTCGCACCTGCTGCCAGTAGGGAACAAGATTGGTGTCGCCAAACCCCTGAGGCAATGAAAACGGATGATAGTAATAGTCGTCGGTGGCGGTGACCCATGAATCGAAGCGGGTGCCCTGTTTGAGGCTGACATCACATTCGCGCATGAAATCCGTTTCGGATACGCCCATCTGCTGAAGCGTGGTGCGCATCGAAGGCCACGTGCCCTCTCCGACGCCAATAGTGGCCACATCCGGAGATTCGACCAGAACGATTTCCAGCCCCTTGTCTCCCTGAGTACTAAAGCGACTGGCCAGCACGCCGGCAGTCAGCCAACCGGCAGAACCACCACCTGTAATTACCACTCGTTTTACCGCTCTGTGCATACCGGCCCTTCTGATTAACGGCATCTGTAAAAAGAAAAAGGTCAGGTAGTTTAACCTACCTGACCTTCGACTTTCGCAGAACTTTACGCTCTGTTATCGGCTTAAACCTCCAGGCCCAGAAAGACCCGAACGTTCTGCCCGCTTACCGTTAGAATTCGTAGCGAACCCCAATATTGTAGCGAGCACCGGTCTGAGCAGCCTGAATGACCTGGCGGGTATCCCGTCCAAAGGTACGGGTGGTTTCTTCGGTCAGGTTCAGACCCTCGAAGAACACCGTCGCTCTGTCGTTAAGGTCGTAGCGGATACTGATATCCCACTGCCCGAATTCTTCCACGTTGACCGGTCCAGGTGTGCCCGAAGACGCCCCGGCCGTGCCATTGTAAAAGTCATCGCGCCAGTTGTAAGCCAGTCGCGCCTGAACCCGGTCGTTCTCGAAGAACCCGATCAGGTTCGCCGAATCACTCAAACCGTTCAAAGCGAACTGTGACTCCAGACTCAGGTTATTAAACGCTACGTTTGCATCGACAAACGTGGCGTTGGCAATCACACCAAAACCAGTGTCGCCAAACGTTTTCTGAATCGCGACTTCAAATCCGTCAATCGTTGCGTCCTTTTCGTTCACCGGTGCAGTTACGTCAAACGTAACGGGCGCGCCGGTAGCCGGGTGGATCAGATTGGGGAACAGCACTTCGTCCTGCAAAATGCTTGAGCCAATGAAGTTGGAAACGTCCTTGGTGAAATAGCCTATCGAAGCGTAGTCGGCATTACCAAAGTAGTATTCAACAGACAGATCAATGTTCTCAGACTCGAACGGCAGAAGCGCGGGATTACCGCGGTTACCATTACCACCACTGACTCGAATCAGCGAGTCAATCGTCAAACCACCCTGAATGTCAGTGAAGTTCGGACGTGTAACAGATTCACTGTACGAGACACGTGCAACGAGGTTGTCGGTAAGGTCCAGCCTGAGATCAAGGTTTGGCAACACATGGTCGTATTTACCGGCCAATCGAGTGAAATCCTGAATCGGAGTTCCGTTGGCATCAACCGCCTGGATAGCGCTGAATTCGTTACAGCCGGCAAGGACCGGATCACCGTTGTCGTCAAGGCAGGAAATAACCACCGTGCTGTAGGTCGGAACCAGCGCCTGGGAATCGACGTCCGTTTCTTCGTATCGCAAACCAAACTTGATATTGAACGGCATGTCGTTCAGCACCGTGTCATGATTCAACTGCACGTAAAGCGCATCGGTTTCTTCGACCGTAATACGATCCGTCGTGAAGTTTGTACTTGGGCAAAGACCCGTTCCGCAATCACCACCGGTTGACTGGGTTGCGCCAAGCTCTTCAACCCGGTCAATCAGCGCGTCGATGTCAAAGACAAAGAAATCGTCCTGTCGGCGTGAATCTTCACCGTTTGAAATCTGGTCAAACGCACCCTCGCCAGACGCTGGCGTCAGCAAGTCGGCAATATCACCAGGCTGAGTTGTACCACCCCAGGTGTCACGCTGAACGTTGGCAAACTGTGAGCGGTTATCAACCTCAGTAAGCTGAACGCCGAAATCGATACTGGTTGTATCGTTCCAGTCAAACGTTCCACCAAGCGTAAACTGCTGAATCTGCATCTCGGTCTTCTTGTTGTCGAAGACGCTGCCGGTAACGATCATGTCGTTGGCGCTGAGAGGATTGGCCAGATCGAGGTTCAGAATAGGCAGATCGCCGTCAAAAATACCGCGGGTAACTTCGCGCGTAAAACTGGCAATGGCCAGCTGAGACGCCGTTCCGTTGTTACCGCTGGCGCCACTGGTGGCGTCGGAATCATGGAAATCGAGCTCCAGGTTCAGGCGGTCATTGACCTGGTAGTCGAGATTAAAGCCAACCGAGTTGTTCTCGGTGACAACGCCATCGCGACCGGCTGCCATAGCAAAGTCGGTGGCTGCACCGTTCTCCTGATAAAGAATCGGCGAAGCAATAGGTCCGTCGTCAAACTCGGTGACCTGGAGATCAAAGTTAAACCAGCCGGAGTAGTTGTTGAACGTACGTTCGAATTCCACTTCTGAATAGGTGTAATCGACCGTTGCCCGCAGATCCTGCGTGGGCTCCCACTGCAGAGTCAGCTGACCGTTGACACGTTCACGGCTGAATTCTGCAATTTCGTAACCAATGCTCTGCGGCACGGCGTAGATATCGCTGTCACCAGGTCGGTTAGCCTGGTCGGCGTTGTTAGGAATGCCGCCCCACTGCTGTACGCCTGCACCACCCCAGTCGTTATTCACGACGCCTAGGAAGTTGTTGTAGTCGCCCACAGTCGCGGTATTAAGACCGTTATCACGCTCCTGGTAGCTGCCGCTTACGGCAATACCGAAGGTGTCATCAGCAAAGGTCTCGCTGTAGATACCGGAAATTTCCGGCGTGATGTCATCGCCTTTTTCGGTGGACGTATCGATCACACCTTTCGCGGAGAACACGGCTTTGCGACCAGGCGCTTCAAGAGGCTTGGTTGTCTGGATGTTGATCGTGGAGCCGATACCACCCGATGGCACATCCGCATTGCCGGATTTGTAAATCTGTACGCCGGAAATACCTTCAGAAGCCAGATCTGCAAAATCAAACGAACGATCGTCGCCGTTTGCCGTTGGCATTTGCCGACCATTCAAGGTAACCAGGTTAAACGACGGACCAAATCCGCGAACGGTAACTTTGCTGCCCTCGCCGCGTGACCGGTCAATGGAGACACCTGTAATACGCTGGAGCGACTCTGCCAGGTTGGTATCAGGGAACGCACCAATGTCGGTCGCCGAAATCGCATCGACGACGCCGCTGGCGTTACGCTTCTGATCAACGGCACGCTGCAGACTGCCGCGGATACCGGTAACAACCACCTCTTCCAGAACCTGTGCGCTGGCAACCGCCGGCGTCATCATGGTTCCGCCCATCAGCAAGCCGAGTACGGTATTCCGAGGGGTCATCTTTTCTGTAATGGCAGATCTGACAGCTCGTGCCAGTCTTGTGTCGGAACCGCTATGGCCTGATGCAACCACAACGTGATTCTCTTCTATAAGACTCATTTAAGTGTCTCCAATTAGGATTCAAATTCGCTTTTTAAGATTCATAACCTGAGGTAGTCCATAGGTCTGCGCCGTGGTTGTACCAATACCAGGATCATCGGAGTATTCCACTCGTCTGACAACGTTGTCAAGACTTGCAGACCGAACTTCATCCGAATTCTGAAATTCGCGACAACCCGTCGAAATTATTCAGCTTTGCAGCATTTGTTACTCGTGTTACCACCTGATAAAACTAAGAATTATGCTGATTTTTCACCAGACGTATTCAAATCAAGCGAATTCGGTGGAGACCGCCCGCCTGCCCACCGCCACGACAACGCTGTCAAATTCAGGCGTGTTTGCTCATCACGCTCGAACACCCGGTTACCACACTGTATCCTGATCAGGATTCCAGGCTCCCGGCCGAATCTGACGTTCCCGGGACGATTAACAGGCACCGTGCTCGGGAATGCCCCACCATGAGTAACCACAAGGACTGGCGTTCACTGTTTGTAGGCCGCGAGACAGAGATCGCGTGGTTGCAGGACGGCTGGCATAAAGCTCAGACCGGTCAGCCGCAGTTGCGCGTGCTGCGCGGCGAGAGCGGTCTTGGCAAAACCAAGGTCGTTCAGGAATTGTACGCCTGGTTGTCACAGCGTGACGTGGCAGATCCTGAGGAGTACTGGCCAGCTCAGCTCATCGCGGGCGATAACCTGAGACTCAACCCCGACCTTGAGACACAGCCGCTCGGCGACAATATGCGGTATCTGTGGTGGGGGCTTCGCTGGCTCGATCCCGGCATGCGCAACCAGGAAGAGCTCACGCACTGTGCGTTTTTCGATCAGCGTCAAATGCTGCAGCCGCACTGGCAGCACCTGTCCAGCTTCAAGGACACTGCCCGCGCGTCACTGAATCTCGGCGGCGAAATCGGAAACATCGCGCTTGATCTTGCCAAAGACACCGCGCTCAACCTGTTTCCCCTGCTCGGCATTATCAAAACGGTAGCCGATATTGGCGGGGCCGTTCGAGACGTTGGTCAGGCGATGGGAAATCTTGGCAATGAGTTTGATAGGCGCAGCAAATCCGCGGCAGAACAGGAAGCCGAGGAGCTTGCCGAGCAGATCAGGCAGATCGTCGCTTTTCTTGGCTGGGTGCTCAAACCGTTTTATCAAAGTGGTTCAGGCTCCATGCCCGTTGTGCTGGTGCTTGACGATGCCCAGTGGATGGATACCCGTTCTCTCGATGTTGTGCAGCAACTGTTTGCACAGGCGCTCGAACAAGACTGGCCCCTGCTCGTGGTCGTTACCCACTGGGAGCGGGAGTGGCATGAAGCCCTGATTAATAACGACGCGCCCGACAACACGTCCACGGCATCCGTTGAAGCTGCCTGCTTCGCCGCATTTTACGCATCAATGGCAGCTGAACATCCTGGCAGCTGCGAACTTATTGACCTGTCGCGTCTTCGCGAGGAGAAGAGCATCCTGCAGACCGCGTTCTCTGGGTTGACAACCGAGCAGACGGAAACTCTGAAAAAGCATGCTGACGGTAACGCGCGACTGTTGACCGAAATCATTCTGTTCCTGGAATCGGAGCCCGATCTGTTTCAGGAGCACGACCTCTCCCGACCACTCGACGACGTAGCGTTTGAGGAACTGGAACTGGAAATGTCCGGCTTCAAACTGAACCAGCTTCAGGAACGGCGTTTTAAAAAGCTCCCCGCAGAGATACGTGGCGTACTGGCGCTGGCCAGTCTTCAGGGCATGCGTTTTCTGGCCGATCTCGTCAACGAACTGGGCCGCACGACCGGACTGGGTGCGCCGTCGGCCTGCGCTGCCTCGCTTGGGCGAGCTGAACATCCATATGCCATTATTTCCAGCAGCGGCCTCGAGCGAGAATTTCGCTTCGCCATCTTTCATGAATTCGCCCGGCAGTTTCTGCCGAGGCTGTGCCGCCGAAAGAAACTGGACACGAAGCTCATTCAGGATGAACTGCTGGCCATCGCTACGGAGCGGCTGGGGTCCAGCTACTTCTTCCGTCTGACTGACTCTGAGCGCGAGAATCTGTTGCTCATGATCTTGCAGTCCGGAGAAGACTCCTCTCCGGGTTATGTCCGGGCGTTGCTGCATACGATCGATCACTACCGCATAACCAGCAACCGTCAGCGCGGTGAAGAACTACTGGTGTCATGGCAGGCGCTGGCGGGGGATGCGGTTATCCCGTTCAACGGGCAGTTCACTGCCCTGATCATCGAGCACACGCCTTTTTACCGTGACTGGGTTGTTTTCAGCCTGGATGACTATGGCAATATGCCTGGCACTCGATATCGCTATGCGACCGACGGCAACAGCTATCGATTGATCGATGGAAGCGCGGAATGCATCCACAGTGTGAACCATTCGGCGATGGTCGCCATAGACGAACTGACCGCTATGGCTTATCTGCGTTTTTACTTTGCCAACATCTGCTTTGATGACGGCAGTACCGAACTCATTGAGTCCGGGGACGCCGAAGTTCTGGATGGCGTCACGCCCACCGTCCAACACGCCGTGGCCGCGCAACTTCGACATCAATCCGTTACCTGGAACGAGGAAAAATGCGAAGCCACCGCGCATGTACTGCTTGCTCAGCGCGGCTCTTTGTTTAGCGCAAGCCTCAAAGTCGGCGCCAAAGGTCAGGTGGACTTTACCGCACAGACGAGGTTGACAGACACATTGCCTCGCTTCGCAAATCATCACTGGCTGGGCAATGCTTCCGACGCGGCTCCGCGCAAGTCGGCTTCCGAAGCCATTCTGGACGGCGCTGTCCGGCCGCCTCTGACAGCAGAACAGGGCACAGAATTGCTCGAAGAAGCGAAACGCATACTGGCACTCACCGAACAGGCAGAAGATTTATTGATTCCCTGGGAAGCCGGTGACATTGAGGTGCGGGTGTTCGACGCCAGTCATGAATTAACGGCTCAGCCCAATGGCGGCCCGGTACTCTACATAGGCATGGCGAGATATCGGCCGATGACGCAGGAGCGAATCACGCTACTGGCGGCCTTCATCCTGCTGGATGAAATTCTCACCCGTGAAGGAAGGTTATTGCCATCCTTAACGGAGCCAAAAGAAGACTACGTGAGAAAGATAGCTCAGAGAAGAGCCCATCAGGTTGCACGGCTATGTTGCGTAGCGTTTGATTTGTCGTTGCAAGAGGACCTCAAACATCTCGACTTCATCGCCGAAATGCACGCTATGGGATACGGTGAATCCATGGACACCTTCATCGCCAATATCTAATCGGGGACAGTTACCTTTTTATTTCCAGGGACAGTTCACCTGCTTAGCCCGCCTAGAGCGACTTATCTAGTCGGAGACAATTTATCTATCTGGATTCCTAAGAGCGGCTTTAAGACTTGGGCGAGCCTATAACGCAAACATACTCGCCCCGCCAACGACTGTAGAGCCGTGCCGAACTCACATCGCAGTCGCTATCTGACCTGAAAGAAGAGAATCATCAAACGTTGCCAGGAATTGGTAAACTGTCCCCACAATAAGAGGAGTGACGACCATGCCAAGACCCGTATCACCTACGCTGCCTGACGCCGGACTGCTTGTCGGATGGTCGCTTGAGGGCGAGCCGCGAAAACCCTTGATAGGCTTTACCGCTCAATATGAAGAAGGAGCCGGTTCAAAATTTCTTGAGTCGATTGTACACAGCGGTGAGGGTCATCTGATCACTATTGCTCCAACAGGTGCCGGCAAGGGCGTTGGATGTGTGGTACCTGCGCTGCTCCGCTATCCCGGCCCTGTCGTTGTTATTGATCCTAAGGGCGAGAACTATGCCGTCACTGCGAGAGCGCGGCGAGAGATGGGTCAGAAAGTGACGGTACTGGATCCCTTTGGAATCAGCACCGGAAAAACTGAAGAGAACGGCACGTTTAATCCACTGGACTTTCTATCGCCTGAGAATCCGACTCTGGTCGAAGACGCCGAGATGATCGCCACGACGCTCGTGTCATCTACGGGCGGGCAGCACAGAGATCCGTTCTGGCCTTACATGGGTGGTCAGCTGTTAACCCTGCTGTTGCTCTATCAGGTCAAACGACTGCCAGAAGAAGACTGGACGCTGGCCAAAACCCGCGAGCTACTGGCACGTTCCCAGGACGCCTGGCAGGAGTTTGGCAAGGAGCTGTTGAACGACCCCGACCCGGCTATACGCCAGCTTGCCGGCATCGTTGCCAATCCCGCCCAGGAAACCTTTGGCGGCTACTGGGCCTTCTCGCAAATGCAAACCGCCTGCTTCAAAGGCGAGATGATTTCCAATTGCATAAGCAGCTCCAGCTTTTCACTTCAGGATCTGGTGGACGGCAAACCGCTGTCCATTTACATCATCATCCCGCCGGAAAAACTGGATGCCTACGGAAACCTGCTCAAAGTCTGGCTGTCGGTCATGATCGCTGCTCTGACTCACCGCCGGTCAAGGCCGAAGCACTCGACGCTGTTTATACTCGACGAAGCCGCGCAGCTTGGACCGATGCCCCAGCTTCGGCGGGCCATTACTTTGCTGCGCGGTTACGGTGTACGCGTCTGGTCGTTCTGGCAGGACCTTAGCCAGATCCAGGGTCTTTACCCCAACGAGTGGCAGACCTTGCTGAATAACTGCCGGGTTCAACAGTTCTACAGCCAGTCCACCCGGCTCGGTTCGCAGCAAACCTACGACGTAACAGGACTGGGTACACCGGAATACCTGCAGTCTCTGGAACCCGGTGAAATGGTGTTGTCGGTGCTTGGCGACCAGCCGGTCATCGCACGTGTTCCGAATTACCTGGCCGATACGCCGTTTAAAGGACTATTCGATGACAATCCTTTCTATCATGACAGCGACAAAAGCGCGCCAACCTCGAGTCGCGTATTCCGCCGTAGCCGAATCAATTACGACACGCAGCACCAGTTTTCGAAGAGCTCGCGTCTTGGACGTGATTTGCTCAAAGCGCAGAAATTTCATCCTGTTCCCAAGCAGCGCTGGGAAAACATTGATGGGGAAGAAGCCGCCCTATTGCTTCGGGAGCTGCGGGAGGGTTATCAGGGACTGGACGGTGCCGTCGACAAGCACATAGAGTTTCGCCGCTGGCCGCTAACGTTCTACCCGGACTACGATTACTACGAGATTGTCGTTGCCCAGCCCAATAGCCGGGAGTTGGGATACTTTTTGCGCCAGCCCGGCGAGGCGATCTTTCTTGATGGTTCAACCAATGCCATCCACGGACTCAACGAACGACTGAGCCTGAAGCTGCACAAAAGTGATAGCCGTGACTACCTGTACTTTTTTTGCACCAGCATGGAATGTGAGCACGGGCGCTTCCTGATCATTGACGAACTTGACGACCTGACATTCAGAATCGAACCGGATGACGACTACCTCAAAGCGGTGTCTGAGGCCATTCAACCACCCAGCTATCCGGTCTCACGCGAACTGCCGGGTATCCCCATCACCTACGAGATTGTAGCGACCTGTTTGTATGCTGATGAGCTGATACGAGCCACGTTCATGGTTACCGACGATGGCAATGTCACCATGCTCAACGATGAACATCTGTTTGGGCAAATGCCGGTACTCAAAGACACGCAGCTTCGTGGTTTTCGACTTACTCTGGAACCGCGATAGCGACGTCACAGGCAACACCGAGATTGAGCTAAACGCTACTCAGGTTCGAGATCTCA
>CAWUKD010000012.1:0-41878 GCA_963922815.1 uncultured Gammaproteobacteria bacterium | reverse complement strand
TATGGAATATCGCCCTCAATCGGGGTTATAGTATCTGTCAGAACATAATAAAGATGCGCCATGATGCGCGTCTCATTAAGCAGGGAGAGATTCAATGAGTAGATTTAAATCCATTAGCGCCTTGGTCGCGTTAGTGTGTCTCGCATTCGCATCTGTGAACGCCAGTGCAGCGACGTATAACAGTGCGGCCGGCGGTATCGAGAATTTTGGGGATTACCTGGGCACGTTCATTGGTCCGGACAGTGAGGAATGGTTCTCCGATAATCTTGATCTTGAGCTGACGCTTCTGGAAACCATTCTGTCTCCGGCACTGTCGTCGGGCGGCCTGAGCATCATCAACCCTGTACTTAGCAGCGGTGGTGGACTTCTGGGCGGTCAGTGGGTGTATTCAGGACCTGGCATCGTCACGCACATCACCATCGGTACGGGCAATGTATTTGCCGTGTACGAGTTTGGAGACGGTGCGAACACCGGCTTTTTCGATACCAGCGCACTGGTCAACCGCCCAACACAGTTCCTGACCGTTTACACGGCGGCACCGATTCCACTGCCTGCTGCAGCCTGGCTGCTTCTCAGTGGCATCATTGGCCTGTTTGGTTTTACGAAACGTAGCAAGTAACTAAAATAACCGACCGCAAGGGTGTCGTTCGCCCTGCCCTGCCGGGTGAACGACACTCCGCTTTTAAGCATAGCGGTCTATACTTATAAGAGTTCGAAACATGATATTGAACCGCACCAAACTTCTAATCGCTATCGTCTGCCTCGCACTGACTTCAATAGGTGCCAGCGCGGCTACGTTTACGAACGGATCCGACAACTTCGGTGGCTACATCGGGACCTTCTACGGCCCTGATAATGAAGAGTGGTTTGATAACAGCTTTGGTCTCGACGTTAACTTTGTCGAAACGATTACGCTTCCTGCAACGTCTGAAGGCTTCCTGTCCATCATCAATGCCCAGCTCAACGATGACGGCAATATCATTGGTGGCGAGTGGCTTTACACCGGACCTGAAATCGTTCGATATCTGGCGTTTGGCGCCGGCCCTCTGTTCGCTCTTTACGAGTTCACCGACGGCCTGAACACCGGCTCTTTCAATACCTCGGTTCTGCTTAACAAGCCGATTGAATACCTGACCGTGTACTCGGTTGAAGCGTCTCCTATCCCTCTCCCCGCCGCCGCCTGGCTGCTGCTGAGCGGACTTGTCGGGCTGCTGGGTTTCGGAAAGCGTAACCGCTAGGAAACCGGCTGCTGGCGTATTTCTCGCCGATGCTCTACCAGAGCTCTACACCCAATTCTTCATGCTGACACCTCTTTAATGAGGCGAGGCTTCATTTGGCCCGATCAGTTTGACAGTCGCGCCACAAGATCCGCAATCGCCGCATCCAGAATCGTGTCTGCCTGAGCGGCCGAATCTTCCATCGTGATATCCAAACGCCCGTCAGGCTCGATCCCGGCCCCCTCAAACGTGGTGCCGTCCGGTCGATATTCGATCCAGCTCGATACGGTGTACTGCCATCCGTTAGCCAGAACTTTTTGCACAGGGTTGGCCGATCCGCCGCCGGTGGTGTCACCGAACGAGACCGCCTGAGGCAGCACGTCAAACGCCAGAACCAGGCTTTCAGCACTGCTGAGCGTGCGCCGATTCGTCAGCACCGCCAAAGGACCCCGAAACGATGCGGTGCCAGCCGGAGAAATCACGCCGTCGATCAACGGCCCGAAGTCGTCATGGCCTGGACCGTTCTTGATTTGCACGCGGCGGTAGACGCGACTGACGTCGGTAAACCTGGCCGCGATATCAACGCCGTTTCGATCGTCACCCCCGCCGTTATTTCGAAGGTCAATGACCAGCCCCTGAATATTTCCCAGCTGTCCCAGAATGAAATCGAGATCGGAACCGTGACCCGAACCACCCAGGCTGTGCACGCGCACATAGCCGATGTCGTTCGTGAGATAGCCGAATAGAAGGTTGGCCTGTGGACTCATCATCGCGTTCGACCCAAGATAGCTGGCCATCACGATCGACTCGTTGAAGTTTTCAGGATAGGCGTCGAACCAGCCGGTATACGTTGATGTGCCGAGCGGCGACTCCAGCCTGACATGCGGGTCTTCCAGTTCGAGCAGCAAACTGGACAGTACAGAAAACAGTTCGCTATCGGTACTGTTGGCATTCAGCTGTGGACGATACTGACTGCGCAGAGCGTTCCAGTCGATGTTCTTCAGCGTGAAAAACGAATACCCCGTATCGAACTCGGTCCAGAGTGCATCAAACAGCTCAACCGCCGATGCTTTCGCCGGAGGTGGCGCAGGATCCGAACCACCGCCTCCGCCACCACAGGCGGCCAGTATAACCAGCATGAGCAAGGCACTAAAAGATCGAACCCACATGTAAGCCACCGGATCGTCGCAACCTTAGTAAATTCTATCAGTGCACCGAACCGCTGTCTGATGATTCCTTTTGAGTGGCGCTGAATCCCCCTCTGTCGCGGTAGTTCACCGATTGTGCTGGCTGACAACCACGGCGCAGAACCAGGGGCACATGACAAAATGTAAAGTTTACTTGACATTCGGTTAGGACATGGTAATGTAAAGCTTCCTTTACATTCTGTGGAGAGCAACTGATGGCCATCGTGGAAAACTCATCGTATCTGGCCCAACCGGCGCGCCGACTCATCTTTGGCTGGGTTACCTGGTCGATCGTCGTAGTACTGATCTTTGCAGGCGTGGCTGCCTGGCTACCTCAGGCCAACCTGCTTAAACCCTGGATCGCTCTGTTGCCTGGCCTGAGCCTGGGTGGATTTCTTGGACTGCTGTTTCTGTATTTCAGACACTACGACGAAATGCTCAAATCTCTATTGCTCAAAGCGCTCAGTGCCAGCGCTCTTGCTGGAATCATCCTGCAACTTGGCTCCATGGTCAGGGCGAAGTCAACCGAGTTTGCACCAGTGGATGACGCCATTGTTGTCAGCGTCATGGCCGTGGCCTTCATTCTTTCCGCGCTGTTTCAAAAGTGGAGCCACCGATGAAGAATCAGGTGCGAGAGCTGCGAAAAAAGCGAGGCTGGACCCAGCAGGCCCTGGGTGAACAGCTTCAGGTGTCGCGACAAACCATAAACGCCATCGAAAACCAGCGCTACGACCCCAGCCTGTCTCTGGCGTTCCAGCTGTCACGCGCGTTTGATCTTGCCATAGAAGACATTTTCAGCGTGGAGTAATCGTTGCGTTTGAAGCGCATTTATCCAGGCCTCCACCGGTCACTCCAAAGCCCGAAGCAAATCCATCCGGATCGAAATTGACGTAATATGGCGTGTAATCGCACACCACTTGTGCCAGCCATAGTGCAGCACCACTATGCCCGACCCGGAGAAACTGATGGACCGTCCTTTCATACTGATTGCCCTGCTGTCATTAACCGCCTGCACAACCGCCGGTGTCTCTGAAGCCGTCGACAACACCGCCCCGCCCTCGTACGCCGGCAGTGACAGGGAACTGGCTACCCACATATTGAAGGACTCCATTGGTTACGCCACCGTAGAGGGACGAGGCAACGTTCCCGCGCTTGCCGAATATTACGCCGGTGTGCTGCGAAACGCCGGGTTTGCCGATGACGACATAGTCATCAGCCCGTACAAACAAACCGCGACGCTTGCCGCCACACTTCACGGACGCACAGACGAAAAACCCGTATTGGTGATTGGTCATATGGACGTCGTTGAAGCTAACCCGGCAGACTGGGAGCGGGATCCGTTTACCGCCATCGAAGAAGACGGATACATCTTTGGTCGGGGCTCACTCGATAACAAGTTTGCCATTGCCATGCAAATTGCGGCACTGGCACGGCTTAAACGTGAAAACTACGTTCCCCGACAGGACGTCATTCTGCTGCTGTCAGGAGACGAGGAAACCTCTCAGGAAAGCACGGCCGTGCTCGCCAAACAGTACAAGCATGCGGCACTTGCCCTGAACGGTGACGCCGGCGGCGGCGCAGTTGATAACAACGGCAAGGCCCTTTACTACACGATGCAGGCGGGAGAAAAATCCTACGCCGATTTCAAACTGGAATTCACAAGCCCGGGTGGCCACAGTTCGCGACCAGCCGAACCCACGGCCATTACCCGCCTGGCAAATGCTCTGGCGAAAATTGGTGCGTACTATTTCGAACCCGAACACAGTGACCTGACCGTAGCCGCTCTGCGAGGCGTAGCGTCGCAGGTCGATAAAGAACTGGGTGATGCGATGCGACGATTTGCCAATGATCCGGGCGACCTGGAGGCAGTGAACACCATTCGCAAGAATCCGGCGTACATCGGCCAGATTGGCACAACGTGCGTTGCCACTACCATTGAAGCCGGACACGCCGTCAACGCGCTTCCGCAGCGCGCCACCGCCAACATCAACTGCCGTATTTTCCCGGGCATTCCGGCCTCGCACGTCCGGGACGAGCTAGTCAGAGTCATCGACGATGCAACCGGTGTGATGACCATTTCGTGGGACCCACTGGTGGTTGGCGCTTCGCCGTTAACCAACGAGATCATTGGCGCCGTTAACAAAGCTGTGCGTCTAAACCATCCCGACGTACCCATATTCCCTGGCATGAGCGCGGGCACCACCGACAGCATTCTGTTCCGCGCACAGGGTGTGCCCAGCTACGGTACGTCAGGGTTGTTCATGCGCACGGAAGACATGTTTGCGCACGGACTGAATGAACGCGTACCGACAGCGGCCATTCCGAATGCGCTGAGCCATTGGGACAGCCTGTTGAGAACCATCACGCGCTAGCCTGATCGCCAAACAGTTACCGACACGGTGTGAGGTTCGAGGCTTGAGGTGTGCGGTTTGAGGCTTGAGCTGTGCGGTGTGCGTCGTTAGGTATGCAGCCAGAGACCTGTGATCACCACGTCAACGTGAGCTCCGCCTGTTTGCATGCGCAATTTACTGGCTCCCTGTTACGAGTATTGATCGCGGCAGGCCGCCCTGAAAACTATGCGCTGGCCCGCACGCTTTCGGGCAGTACAAACTGCTGCCGTGCCAGCGTCGAGTTCAAACGCTCCGGCGCATACCAGCCAGCCAGCGAATTCTTCGAAAGCAGATCGAGGTTACCTTCAAGAAAATCTTCAAACGTCTTTGCGCCTGAAGCCACCATGCGTTCGGCAATGACACTGAGGTACGCAAGCGTAATGGTTATATGAAATTTTTCGGGTGCTCCCGCGCCCGTCGCGATGTCGCGAATGCCCGAAACGTATTGCACGGTCGCTTCCATAAAATCAAACTCGCCCAGCAGCTCGAACGCCACCTGAACATGCTGCTTATGTCCGAATTTGGCGGGATCAATCGAACGGTCTAAAAACTGTTGTGTAAGTGGCGACATAGCGATCTCCTCATGAACGGGATTTTTCATGCAGCTTGTGGCTGTCACTGGCGGTCAGGTCGAGGTCGTACACCTCTTTGAGCTGGGCGATCTTCGCAAGCGTCGCGTCCGAGAACGGCGGCTTTCCTTCGAAGCAGTGCAGCGTCATCCCCTCGAGCAAATCGCCGAGTGAAATATCCAGCTGCTCGGCCAGACCCTTCAGTACTTTCAAAATCCGCTTTTCGATACGGACGCCCGTTTGTACGCGTTCGACTGTTTTATTCATGATTTAATCATACTACCAATGTACCTAGGTATCAACACACCATGATTCTTCCAAAAACTGGTTTACTATTGATCATTAAAACAAAGAGTTAGATCATGAGCCCATCCGATATTCGACGTCACTATGAGCGCGACGGTTACGTCAGAATAAAAAACGTCTACGCGAAGAGCGAACTTCAGGAGGTTCACTCGCTACTGCAACGCTTTCATACAAGATGGCTCGCCGATAATGCCGGGTTCTATCAGCACAGAGCCATCAACAGCGCCTATTTGACGCGAGACCAGTATCTGAATTACGTCGATCGCTCCGCGCTCTTTGGCTTTATTGGCAGTAAACGACTCGCCGGCATAGTTGAT
The DNA here is from genome assembly GCA_963922815.1 of uncultured Gammaproteobacteria bacterium. Taxonomy (GTDB): domain Bacteria; phylum Pseudomonadota; class Gammaproteobacteria; order Steroidobacterales; family SZUA-146; genus SZUA-146. Next base: position 35,892 of record CAWUKD010000012.1, on the reverse strand, counting down.
GCCACGCTACCTGAAGGAGCTGCTTTCATCGGCTCTCAATTATTTTTTGACCCGGCAGATCCTGGCAGGAAAAACTACTGGCATCGCGACATCCAGTACAACGGCCAGACGGTGGCACAACAGCAGGCATTACTCGAGCACGGCAATCCGCTGCATCTGCGAATCGCACTTAAACCTGAACGGGGAGTTGAACTGGTACCGGGCACTCATCGCCGATGGGATACGCCGGAAGAATATGACGTACGTATGGCGCTCAACGGACGAGAGGTTCACAACGATCTGTCCACCAGCGTCGCTATCGCGCTTGACCCGGGCGACGTGCTGCTATTTTCGGCAGCGATGATACATCGCGGTCTTTACGGGCTTGAGCGCTTCGCACTCGATCTTTTATTCGGTGATGCAAGGCCCGAATTTGTTCAGTTCATTGATCATGACTGCCTGCCCGATCCGGAGCAGTTAGCTTCCATGGAACATCCAGCCCTGTTTGCCGCAACGCTTGATCTCAAGTCCCGGGAGCCCTGAGCGCCAAAAGCCGCTTACTCCATGGACGGAAGATTAAGACCAAACTCCCGGGCACACTGTTTGGCAATGTCGTAGCCCGCGTCGGCATGACGCATAACTCCGGAGGCCGGATCGTTCCACAGCACGCGCTTGATGCGCGCGGCCGCTTCGTCCGTGCCGTCACAGCAAATCACAAGGCCCGCATGCTGCGAATAGCCCATGCCAACACCACCGCCATGGTGCAGCGACACCCAGGTAGCACCACCTGCGGTGCTTAGCATCAGATTCAGCATGGTCCAGTCTGACACCGCGTCCGATCCGTCACGCATAGCCTCCGTTTCACGATTCGGACTGGTTACCGAGCCCGAGTCAAGGTGGTCACGACCAATAACGACCGGCGCCTTGAGCTCTCCGGATTTGACCATCTCGTTAAACGCCAGTCCCAGCCGGTCGCGATCGCCGAGCCCCACCCAGCAAATTCGCGCGGGCAGCCCCTGAAAGTCGATGCGTTCACGCGCCATGTCGAGCCAGTTGTGCAAATGCTTGTCATCCGGAATCAGCTCTTTGACCTTGGCATCGGTTTTGTAAATGTCTTCGGGATCGCCGGATAACGCGACCCAGCGAAACGGTCCCACGCCCCGGCAAAACAGCGGTCGAATATACGCCGGAACGAAACCGGGAAAATCGAAAGCGTTGTCTACGCCGGCGTTTTTCGCTTCCTGACGAATGTTGTTGCCGTAGTCCACCGTTGGAATGCCTTGCGCGTGATAGGCCAGCATCGCTCTGACGTGCACAGCCATGGAAGCGCGCGCCGCGCTCGCCACTTTGTCCGGGTTGTCCTGTCGCTCTTGGCGCCATTGCTCCATGGTCCAGCCCAGGGGCAGGTAGCCGTTCACAGGGTCATGCGCCGACGTTTGGTCGGTGACCAGGTCCGGCTTGATACCCTGCTCCACCATGTCGGGCAGTATCTCTGCGGCGTTACCCAGCACGCCAACCGAAATCGCGTCACCTTTTGCGTGAGCCGAATTGATAATGTCGAGCGCTTCTTCAACCGAGTCGGCGCTGGTGTCGAGGTAGCGGTTGCGTAGTCGGAAGTCGATGCGCGTTTGATCGCACTCGATGGCCAGACAGGAAAATCCGGCGAGGGTTGCCGCCAGCGGCTGCGCTCCCCCCATACCACCTAACCCGGCGGTGAGTATCCACTTGCCGCGAGCATCGCCGTCAAAATGCTGGCGAGCGGCTTCGACAAAGGTCTCGTACGTTCCCTGCACGATCCCCTGCGAGCCAATATAAATCCAGCTACCGGCCGTCATTTGCCCGTACATCATCAGGTCGTTTTTATCGAGCTCGTTAAAATGCTCCCAGGTCGCCCAGGCCGGAACCAGGTTGGAATTGGCAATGAGCACACGCGGCGCATCGCGGTGCGTTTTAAACACGCCGACAGGCTTGCCGGACTGCACGCACAAACTCTCATCATCTTCGAGCTCTCTGAGCGAGGCCAGAATCTGATCAAACGCTTCCCAGTTTCGCGCCGCCTTGCCGATACCGCCGTAAACCACCAACTCCTCCGGTCGTTCAGCCACCTCCGCGTCAAGGTTGTTCTGAAGCATCCGGTACGGGGCCTCGGTCAACCAGCTCTTGCAGTTGAGCGTTGCGCCGCGCGGCGCCCGGATAACGCGATTTGGGTCTATGCGAGTCTTTGAGCTCATGATCGATACCTGATTGACGACATCACCGAAGCAAGATTGCAGCGGCCTGATAGCTTAAATCCTAGCACCACCTACTTGTATAGACAAGTTAGAGGCAGTATGGTTTACTGACTTTTGGAAGTCTGTAAATTCGCGACGAATTTCGCGGAAGCCGACGTTTCAGCGGCCTGGTCCGACGAGACCAACCCGATGGGTACCGACCCGGGCAATCGATACAAACGTCGGGCGCAAGTCCGCAGACTCCAAATTGACTATTCGCTGCCGAGTATACTGAGACGACTATGCGAACCCTGAGTTTCCAGTCAGCGCTGCTGCAAGACGGTTTTGCCAGCGATGTAGCCTTCGACGTGGATGACGCGGGAACAATTGTGCGCATCACTCCGAACAGCGGGCTTGGGGGCACGGGCTGTGCGTTACCCGGAATCGCCAATCTGCATTCTCACGCCCATCAGCGCGCCATGGCAGGCTGCGCCGAGCGATCCGGCGCGTCCACCGACAGCTTCTGGACCTGGCGCAAGCTTATGTACGGCTTTTTGTCAGTCATGACACCCGATCAGCTCTACGCCATTGCAACCCAGCTCTATGTCGAAATGCTCAAGGCCGGCTTTACGCGCGTAGCCGAGTTTCAGTATCTGCACCACCAGCCCGACGGAACGCCATACGCCCGGCGAGCCGAAATGTCTCTGCAAACGCTGCAGGCCGCAATGGACACAGGCCTGGGCATGACCAATCTGCCGGTGCACTACCAGTTCGGGGGGTTTGATCAACTTCCCATAGGCGACCAGCAGCGACGTTTTTATAACGAACCGGCCGACTTTGTCGAGATTGTCGATACGCTGCAGAAAAACAGCGTCAACCAGCCCAACGTCAACACCGGTCTTGCCCTGCACTCGCTGCGTGCCGTAGACGCGTCGGTATTTCGTGACGTCGTTGCCGAGTGCGCCGATGCCGACAACATGCCTGTACACATTCACATTGCCGAACAGCAAAAAGAAGTGGACGACTGCATCGCGTGGTGTGGCTCCCGCCCCGTCGAGCATCTGTTCGAACACTTCCCGGTCACGTCGCGATGGTGCCTCGTGCACGCAACGCATATGACGTCAGAAGAAATCCAGTTGGTCGCCGACAGCGGCGCGGTTGCCGGCCTTTGCCCGACAACAGAAGCCAATCTCGGAGACGGTCTGTTTAATGCAACAGAGTTCGCCCGGCTCAACGGCCGTTTTGGCGTTGGCTCAGACAGCCATATCTCGGTGTCCGCTGTTGAAGAGCTTCGCTGGCTCGAATACGGCCAGCGACTGATGCACCACACTCGAAATGAACTGTCAGGTGGGCCCGACAAAAGCACGGGCCGGTTCCTGCTGGAACAGAGCGCCGCGGGTGGCGCACAGGCCTGCGGGCACAACGGTGGCATACTTGCCGAAGGTCGGCGCGCCGATGTCATTGTGCTCGATACCGACCACCCCCTGCTGTGCGAGCGGCAGGATGACACCCTGATCGACAGCTGGATATTTTCAGGCAACCAGAACACCATACGAGACGTCTATGTTGGCGGTAACCGGGTCATCGAAAACGGTCATCACCGGCAGGAAGAGCACATCGCCAGGCGTTTCAAATCCACGTTAAACACATTACGGTCAACGCTATGACAACACTGCCACTTAATCCCGGACACCTGACGCTCGCAGAACTGCGAACCGCATATTTTAACGGCGTGAATGTATCGATCGATGACGCCACGTGGACCCGCATTGACCTGGCACAGGCGGTTGTACGCGACAAGGTAGACGGCGGCGAGATCGTCTACGGCGTCAATACCGGATTCGGCCGGCTCGCACAAAAACACATCGACACGGCGCAACTTACCGAGCTGCAGCACAACCTGATTTTGTCTCACGCAACCGGCGTCGGCAATTACATTGATGCACTAACCGTGCGTCTCATTCTACTGCTCAAACTTAACGGCCTTGCCCAGGGCGTATCGGGAGTACGCAAGGAGGTTATTCAGCTGCTGCTGGATATGCTCAACCAGGATCTTCTGCCCGCCATACCCGAAAAAGGATCCGTCGGTGCGTCCGGGGATCTGGCGCCGCTGGCCCACATGAGCCTGCCGGTCATTGGAGAAGGCCGCGTACACGTTGACGGCGTTCTTGTAGACAGTCGCACCGCCCTCGTAAATGCCGGCCTGAAACCTCTGGAACTGGCGGCAAAGGAAGGCCTGGCACTGCTGAACGGCACCCAGGTGTCCACTGCTCTTGCACTTAAAGGCCTGTTTGAAGCCGAGCAGAACATCAATGCGGCGTTTGTTGCAGGCGCCATCACGGTAGAGGCCGCGCTCGGCAGCCGAACACCGTTTGATGAACGCATTCAGGCAGTGCGTGGGCAACACGGCCAGATTGAAGCCGCGCGCATCTATCGCGATCTGCTGTCAACCAGTGAAATCGGCAGCAGTCATGAGTCCTGCGACAAAGTGCAGGACCCGTACTCTTTGCGCTGTCAGCCACAGGTCATGGGGGCCTGCCTCGACCAGCTTAAAAACGCTGCAGTAATTATTGAAATTGAAGCCAATGCGGTATCTGACAACCCGCTGATTTTTACTCAGGAAGGCGACATTCTTTCCGGAGGCAACTTCCACGCACAGCCGATCGCCTTTGCGGCCGACAATATTGCGCTGGCCATCGCCGAAATTGGCGCCATGTCGGAACGCCGCATGGCGCTGCTGCTCGATACCAACATGAGTTCACTGCCAGCCTTCCTGGTAGAAGATGCCGGCGTGAACAGCGGTTTTATGATTGCACAGGTCACGTCGGCCGCGCTGGCCAGTGAAAACAAGAGCCTCGCTCATCCGGCCAGCGTAGACAGCTTGCCAACGTCTGCAAACCAGGAAGACCATGTGAGCATGGCCACCTTTGCGGCCCGCCGACTGACCGACATGAATCTGAACACGCGGTATGTCATTGCAATCGAAATACTGGCCAGCTGCCAGGGTCTGGAATTGCGCAGGCCGCTGCGTTCGAACGATACGCTGGAATCGTACTGGACCGACGTACGCAAGGTCGCCGCGTACTGGGACCACGATCGGTACTTTCAGCCAGACCTTGAGGCCATTTCATCATTGATCAGGCGCAATACCTTCGGGGATTGGGCCAACGCATACATCGAAGGCTAGCGAACACCTATGGCTATACGAACCATTCTGGAAATCGGGCATCCTGTTCTCGCGACACGCGCGGCGGAAGTCAATCAGGCTGACGTTCTGTCCAGCGAGGTACAAAGCTGCATTGACGACATGATCGACACCATGCGTGACGCTAACGGCGCCGGCATTGCGGCCAACCAGATAGGCGTTCAAAAACGCATGTTTGTCATCGAGATTGGCGACAACCCACGCTACCCGTACAAGCCCAGAGTACCGCTCACCGTCGTGATTAACCCGGAGATCCGGGTTCTCAGCGATCATACCTTTGTGTCGAATGAGGGCTGTCTGTCGGTACCCAACATACGCGGTGACGTGACAAGGCACACCGAAATCGAAGTAGCCTATCTGGATCGTGAAGGCACCTCGCGGCGCGAAACCATTCGGGGCTATTCGGCGTGTACCTGGCAGCACGAGTACGATCACCTGGACGGCATACTGTTTCCTCACCGCGTATCGGACCCGGAAACATTTTGCTCGTGGAGCGTTTTCAAAGAATTTCGACAAGAGGCGTATGCCAAAGAAGTACGGACCCTTGTCGAGCAATGGGGAAGTTGACGCATGTCAGAAAACACCCGCACCAACACCCACACCCACACCCATGATGACGATCAGTCTCGCCAACCAGCCTGGGACTCGGTTTTGTACAACGCCACTGTGGCCACCATGCAGCCGGGTGAGAATCCCTATGGCCGTATCGACAACGGCGCTATGGCGTTTGCCAACGGCCGCATTGCCTGGATCGGTAAAACCGAGGATTTACCCCCATCGGTCCAGGACTGCCACGAAAAATTCGATTGCGAAGGCAAGCTGCTAACGCCGGGCCTGATCGACTGCCACACGCATCTGGTGTACGGCGGCAACCGCGCCAAAGAATTTGAAATGCGCCTCAACGGCGCCAGCTACACCGACATTGCCAATTCGGGCGGCGGCATCATCTCTACGGTTAACGCCACTCGCTCCGCATCACCGGACGAGCTCTTTGAAGCCGCCGGGAAGCGGCTGCGCGAGTTCATGAACCAGGGCGTTACCACCATTGAGATCAAGTCCGGCTACGGGCTGACCACGCAGGACGAAATTAAGATGCTGCGGGTGGCGCGCGCGCTCGGTGACGCGCTGCCGGTAGATGTTGTCACCACGTTTCTCGGAGCACACGCCCTGCCGCCCGAATTCAAGGATCGCGCCGACGATTATATCTCCTGCGTATGTGACGAGATGCTGCCTGCGGTAGCAGCCGAAGGTCTCGCCGATGCGGTTGATGCTTTTTGCGAATCAATAGCGTTTGACACACGCCAGGTCGAACGGGTTTTTGATGCCGCGGTCGCGCATGGAATGCCGCTCAAACTGCACGCCGAACAGCTTAGCAACATGCGCGGAGCGGTCATGGCGTCGCAGCGACAAGCGCTCTCGGTCGATCATCTCGAATACCTGGCCGCCGCCGACGTTGGCACACTCGCTACCAACGGTACGGTCGCAGTCCTGCTGCCCGGCGCGTTCTATTACCTGCACGAGACTCAGCTACCACCGGTTCAGGCGCTCAGGGAACACCAGGTGGCGATGGCTCTGGCAAGCGATCATAACCCCGGCAGTTCACCGATGACTTCTTTTTCTCTGGTGCTGAACATGGGCTGCGTGCTGTTCGGCCTGACGCCCGAAGAAGCGCTGGCTGGTGTAACGTACCACGCTGCTGCCGCACTGGGCCTGCAGGATGACATTGGCTCGCTGGCGGTGGGCAAACGCGCTAACGTTGCGATGTGGGACACGACGGACCCGGCAGACCTAAGCTACGCGATCGGCGGCAATCTGTGTCAGTTGGTGTTTTACAACGGCCAGCGTCAGGCTAGAGCCAGCGTCTGAAGATTCCCGCGCTCACGGAATGACGTTGCTACCTGCTGCTCCGGCAACTATGACGCCCAGGTAGCAGACCAGGAATCCGGAACGGCAAAGGTCAGCGTTACAAACGATCCTGAAAACCGCGTCGACGGGGGCCGAAGGCTAGGTGTCCTGACTAAACGAATCCGATAGCGCGTACTGATCACCACGATGATACAGGTCGACATAGGACACAGGCATATTGCGCGACCAGGTTTTGCGCTCGAGCAGCAAACATGGAATGCCGCTATCCATTGCCAGCACGTGCGCGACCTCTTCGGTAGGCATTAAGGCACGCACCTTGTGCTCAACGCGCTGTAGCGGCACGTTTGCCAAAAGAAATTCACTGGGAGAAAACCGGCTCAGGTCGATGTGTGCATAGGCAGGCGCAGTTTCAAGATTTACGAGGCGACGTTCAAGCTGAATGGGTACGCCGTCTTCCTTGTGCACGATAACCGTTCGATACGCCTTGGTGCCCGGCTCGTTTTCCATCCAGGCTGACACATCGGGACGAGGAACATGCAGCTCGTGCTCCAGTACATCGAAACTGTAATAGTGACCGCGCTCTTTGACTTCTTCTGCAATACTGCGGACGCGTAGCAGGTGGCCTGTCGTCTGCATGCGCGCGACAAACGTACCTACGCCGTGAATACGTGTCAGCAGTCCCTCGGTGGTCAGTTCAGTCAGCGCCCGGTTAGCGGTCATACGGGATACGCCAAAGGAACGAACGAGTTCGTTCTCGGAGGGCACGCGATCGCTGGGCGCAAGCTCTCCGGTATAGATCTTGTCCGCGATGAAGTTCTTGACCTGCTGATACAGCGGTTCGTTATCGTTGTTCTTGCTCACAGTATTGCTCTTGTGTGCACTGCGGTAGAATTTACCGGGCGCATTGCAGCCATGTTAGCAGTTGGGCGAAGGCATCGCACGAAACGTGGCAAACTGTCCGATAAGCGCCTGAAACCCTGAAGCACTGTAGCGTTTGGGCCTGTCCGGAAGGGCCGGATACTTCTGTAATATTTAGACGCTAGGATTCGAAGGTATCATCCTGGACAAATTATAAAGGGAGCGCGACATGTCGCAGCAATTTCGTCTTTTAGTGATTTCCATCGGCATCGCCGTCACCACGCTGGCCGCTTTTCAGGTTTCCGCATCGGAAGCCACCTATCGACTGACTGTGGTCAACGAATGGACTGCGACCGATTTTCCGGCCAATTTTCCCGGCAATGACCACTGGGCGATGCTCGGCGGCGGCACCCACGATCCTGACCAGTCGTTCTGGTCACTGGGTGAAAACTCGTCTTCCCAGATTGAGACCATGGCAGAAGCCGGAAATGCGGTACCGCTGCGAAACCAGATAACCAGCGCGGGCGGCTCGCCACTCCTGTGGAACTACTGGTTCTGCCGCGCCGACAAGAACAACGCCGCCTGTGGCCCCACAACCATTGAGTTTACCGTCGACAGCAGCACATCGGCGATCACGATTACGTCGATGATTGCGCCCAGCCCTGACTGGTTTATTGGGGTCGACGCCCTGAATCTCTTTCCGAACGGCGCCTGGATCAATTCTCTCGTTGTGCCGCTTGCCATGTACGACGCGGGTACCGAAGAAGGCCTGATTCCGAGCGGAAGCAATCCGGCCACTTCCCCACTGGAACCGATTTCCCACCTGACCTACAACGACGCCACCGGCGCGTACGAACGGTCAACAGGAGTAGATATCGTCGGCTCGTTTACGTTTGAGCTTCTCAGCGTTGACGGCGATCTGGATGCCGACTCGGACGGAGTGGGCGATTCAACGGACAACTGCCTCCTGGCGAGCAACAGCAGTCAGCTGGACACCGACGGAGACGGCTATGGCAACGCCTGCGACGCTGATACCAACAATGATTGCGTCGTCAACTTTGTTGACGTCGCGGCTTTCGGTGACGCCTTCCTGAGCTCAACAGAACTGTTTGATTTTAACGGCGACGGCGCGGTCAATTTCCTGGATATTGCGACGCTCAGCAGCTCGTTCCTCGGTGAGCCCGGACCGAGCGCCACCGGATCCTGCCCCTGACGAAACCGGAAAGACCAGTAAAGCGTTTGATCTGGTGTGATCTGGTACCGTAGGCTGCCTCTACGGATAAGATGGGAACAACGTTCATTTACTAGATGAACGTCGCCAGTCAAAACGCGGAAACGCGCGACTCCGGTCGCGCGTTTTTTTTGCCTGGCGGTATGTACTTTGCGTTGAAAATCAGAATACTGCTAAGCTGATTGAGGAACACTTCATGCTGATAGATTCTTCAACAGTTAACGGACGGTACCCGCCCGCGTGAGACCATGCTCAACCTCTGGATAAACAATTTTCGGGCCGGTCTCAGGCTCATTCTTGGCCTGCCGGTCGCCAGGCAGCACTTCGGTGTGTCTCTGCCGTTTCTGGTCGTGGCCTTTGTCGGCTCCCTCGCCCTGTTCGCAGGTCTCGATTACCTGCAGCTGGACCACGTTCGCTTTCAGGACATTCGCGGTACGGCCTTGCTCGGCACCTTTATCGCAGTTGGCCTGTTGCTCGCCGTGATCTCCGCGCATCTTGAAAACGACTATCCCCAGCTTCCCGTACTGTTAACCGTGGCCCTCTCGGCTCTGCCGTGGATGGCGCTGCTTGTATCATTGTTCCCCTACGACTGGGCGCAGTCGCACAGCGCCGGATGGCTTTTAGTCCTCTTGCTTGTGTATGCCGCCTTTATCGCCGTTCGGTGCCTGCGGATCGCGTTTTATCGTCCGGGCCGACTCACGCAAGCAGCCGTCGTTGTCGCCATGCTGTGTGTAGCGGTTTTCAGCTGGCGCGGTTATTACTTTCCCTCCGTATTTGACGCCTACAATCCCGACGAATACTCGCAGGAGCCGGCGGTTGATGTCGAACACACGTTTTACCAGCAGCAGCGGCTCGTGGAAGAACGCCTCGAAAGCGTGCAACCCTCCTCCCCCGACCAGTCCGACTTCTTTTTCCTCGGCTTTGGGGGAAGCGACCGACAGACCGTGTTCGAGTCGGAAACACTGTACGCCAGCCAGTTGATCGATTCGCTGTACGGCACCGGCGAGCGCTCAGTTGTGCTGTATAACAATGTCGACAAGCTTGACCGGCAACCCATTGCAAACACCTACAATCTGAGCCGGGCTATCGAAGGACTCGGAGCACTGATGGATATCGATCAGGACGTTCTGATTGTGCTTTTAACGTCTCACGGCGACGACGATGCCACGCTGGCCGTGGAACTTGAATCGCTCGATATGAAGGTGGTCAGCGCCGGGAGCCTGAAAGTCGCGCTGGATGATGCGCACATCAAGTGGCGGATCATTATTATTTCGGCCTGCTATTCGGGTTCGTTTATAGACGCGCTGGAAGATGAGAACACGCTGATTATTACCGCGGCATCGGCCGAGAGAAATTCGTTCGGCTGCTCTTCCGAGCGTGAACTCACCGTGTTTGGCGAAGCGTTTTTCAAAAATGCCTTGCGCGCCGACAGTAACTGGGTCAGCGCCTTCGAGGAAGCCCGCGAGCTTATTTCGAGCTGGGAAGCGGAAGCGGACCTGCCCCGATCCAATCCTCAGATTCGCCTGGGATCAGAGATTCAGCGCAAGCTCGGGCTACCGCCATTGGACATCGAAACCGCAGAGCACGACAGCCCTTCGGAATCGGAACGCTAGATCAGCTTGATCAGCGCGTCGTATTGGTCATCAAGCTCGCGCTTGTACACAGCTTGCATACGCTCGATTTCAGGCGCCTTCTGCTCGCGCTCGGCCACGATCTGATCAATTTTGGCAATCAGGTGTTCGGCTGACAGCTCTTCAATCTGAAACGCGTAGTCATCAAGCCCAAACTCTTCCAGCAGATCGGCGGCCTTGCGGTAATAGCTGGTGCTCATGACCAGTTTTTTGGAATGCAGCCCAATCACCGTGCCGTGAAAACGGGTTGCAACGATGATATCGGTCGAACCCATGGTCTCTTGCAACGCATCAACTGTGGTGCTGGGTCGCGACAAACCGGCTTCGTCGAAATGGTCGTGCCCGAGTTCTCGCAATCTGGCAAACACGTCGACCATGACCATCGTATCTTTGGTTTGTGTTGCAAAGAAAAAGAACGGATACCCGCGTTCATGCAGCGTGATGGCGGTTTGCGCCAGTGCATTAACAAAATTGGCATAGAGTTTGGCATCAGCCACGTACCAGTATTTGCTGGAATAGACCGGCATTGGATTGATACCAACAACCGGGTGAGCCCAGTCGGTTGATCTTGGATTGACGCGTTCCGGCAAACTAAACGCCAGATCAGGGGCCACACGAATATCACCCTCGCAGCCGGCCTGTTCCAGCAGTGATTTGGACGGCTTATCGCGCACCGATACAAACGCGGCCTGTTTCACAGCCTTGCGGAAGTGCTTCATGCTGAGCGGAGAATAAATAGGGCCAGCTCCCAGGCTGGCAAACGCCAGGGGCGTGCCGCTCTTGCGTGCAATGCGTGCCCACCGTCGCAGCGTGAACGGGAATGCCCAGGGGCCGCCGAAGTTATCCAGAAACTGATTGGAGCCGGTAAAGATCATCAGATCGACGTCGCGCATGCGCTCGATGTTTTCTTTTTCAAAGCGCCGCTCATTGCGAATAATGGCCGGCAAATTCACCACCAGATCGAACAGCCTGCGTAACCGTTGTTTCAGCGTTGGTCGCCAGGCTACCTGTGTGTAGGTCCACCCATCGCGCTCGTGCAAAGGCGCTTTTGCCTTCGCTTCGTCATCCACCGTTTGCCAGTTCAAATACAGAATATTTGAAATCGAGGCGTCCTCCTCGGGCCGCAGCGGAAAACTGTCGAAACCATGACGCTTCTTGCTGTCCTCCGGCACGATCGTGAACAATTTGAACGTCACCCCGGGCAGGCGCTCGGTCAGATTGGCAATCACAGATTCGGTGATGGCTTCATCGCCAAGGTTTTCGTTCCCGGTATGACCAAACAGGGCAATTACTGGTGCTTTCGCTGAGTCAGCGGTTGGGCTATTGGATGACATGGTGACCTTTCAGGTTATAAGGAATGCTCCCAGTCAGTTTCTGGCGGCCGGACTGAGTACATGAGTCGAATTGTCCCCCAGATAATACCTGTAAAATAGAGAACTGGCTCACAGCTTTCCAATAATGTCAGGCGCCCGGCCCGGCCGGCCTGTTCGCGGCGGCCCAATCGGGCGAATTGGCTACTCGTTCCGTTGCCCGGCCCTCAACACTGAGGCTCATACCCGCATCGCTCGCTGCGGTAGCCAATTCGCCTCAATGAACCATCCAGACTCCGGTTGCGGCATATTCAGGCTTTCTTCTGACCGGCCACACGCTGAAGTCAGGATTGGTCATATTTAGTCACACCAGCCCCGTATTAGGCGCTAATATTTAGCCACATCTTCAGGGAGAGACGTACCCATGGGCGTAATCAGCAATACCGTCGGCGATTTGAGATGGACTCCGCCACCCTGGGCCCGGAAACTGGGCATCCGAACTATCGGTACATGGATGGTGATGTTGATTGTGTTGGCAATAGGCACGGTCGCCGCCTATCGCTACTATCAGTCGTTACCCTCACCACCGCGAGTAGTCTCCACAGCGACGCCGCCCGCCGTGTCGCCCATCGTGGACAACAAACCACAGCCTCAGCCGGTTTATGTCGACTTCGTCGTAAAAACCGACCCTCGCGAACCGATTGAAGGAACGTCCGCAATTGCGCGGGTCGATCTGATTGGCAACACGGTCGTCGAGGGCATTAGCCTGAGCCCCGCAATGCCGGGCACGTGGGACTGGGTCAGCGACACTCAGCTACGCTTCCAGCCCGAACGCGACTGGCCCGCGGAGCAGGACTACACCGTCAGCTATTCGCCTGACATTTTCGCGCCGGGACTTGAGTTTGACGGTCGGACCGTCGCGTTTACGACACCGGCCTTTACGACCGAGCTCAGGGAACTGAAGTTTTATCAAAACCCGGTGACGCCCTCGGAACGCCGAGTCGTCGCCACGCTGTCCTTCTCCCACGTTGTCGAGCCGTCGGAACTGCGCGGTGCCATCAGCCTCGGAATGCGCGACGATGGTCAGACGGTGAACGACACGCCAACCGCACTTGCCTTTGAGATCACCACTGACGAGGCGGGGCGAACGGCTCACGTGCAATCACAACCGATACAGATACCCGAACGCGAAACGTTTGCCACGCTCAGCGTTAAAGATTCTCTGACCCCTGTCCAGTCCAGCTCATCCATTGCAGAGGAGATTGTGCAAACTGTTCGCATTCCGGACATCAGCAGCTACTTTAAGATTGACAGCAGTCAGTTCCTTCTGGCCCGGGATGAAAATGACGAACCTCAGCAAACCGTCACTTTGTCATTTTCCGACCGAGTCGATACGGAGGCGCTTGGCAAGAAAATCACTGTTTATCGACTGCCTGCAAACGTGGTCATCAATGGTAAGACAATCCGAAAAAACTACTGGGAATCACCGCGCGAAGTCACACCCGACATTCTGAGTCAGTCTGAACCGGTGTCAATCACGCTCAATCCACAGGACTCAGCCAGCGCGTCGCTGCACAGTCTGCGCATGGACGCCCCGGTCAACAGCTATTACTACCTGCGCGTAGACAAGGGGCTTGAATCGGATGGCAATTTTGTTTTAAGCACGCCTTACGACACCCTGTTCTACACGCCAACCTATCCCCAGGAAGTCCACGTTGCCCAGGACGGAGCGATACTGCCGCTCACCGGAAGCCACAAGGTGCATTTTGTTTCGCGCGGCGTGAGCGCCCTCAAAGTCGAGATCAGCCGTCTGCTCGATGGTGGTATAAACCATCTGGCAAGCCAGATCGACGGCGATATCAAAGACGCCCGCTTTAGCTCGTACCGGTTTAATCAGGACAATCTTACCGAGCGCGACGTCAGATATATCACGCTGCCGTCTGCACACCCGAAAACGGCGAGCTTTGCGCATCTGGATCTGAGCTCGTACCTGGAAAAAGGCGGCTACTATGTGCTGCGTGTAAGCGGCTGGGATCCCCAAAACAAGTATGAAATCGGGGGCAATGATCAAAGGCTGTTGCTCATTACGGATCTTGGTTTTGTCGCCAAGGTTGGCGCCGACGGGCAGCAGGATCTTTTTGTTCACTCTCTGTCAACCGGAGAACCGGTAGCCGGAGCCAGTGTCGACCTTCTGGGCAAGAACGGACTGCCGGTCCTGCAGGCCGTCACAGCGGGCGACGGCCACGCCCGAATGCCCTCTGCAACCGAATACACCCGAGAAAAAACAGCCACCGTGTATGTCGTTCGCAGTGGCAGTGACGCGGTGTTCATGCCGTATGGTCGGTACACGCGCCAGCTGGATTATTCCAGGTTCGATACCAGCGGTGAGTATAGCGACGTCGATGGCAATCAGCTCAGGGCGCAGCTGTTTACGGAACGCGACCTGTTTCGTCCTGGCGACGAAGTGCACCTGGCCGCCATTGTTAAACGTGGAAACTGGCGCGCGCTGGATCGGCTTCCGCTGCGCTGGATAGTCCGCGACCCGCGTGGACAGGTTGTAATGGAAGAGCAGCTGCGACTGCCGGCGGACGGGTTTGTCGACCAGACGTTCCAGACCAGCCCGTCTTCCCACACCGGGAACTACGAAGTAGCGCTGTACACCATCGAGCAGCGCAATCGCACTCGATATCTCGGCGGGCACCAGTTTAAAGTAGAAGAATTCCAGCCGGACCGGCTGCGCATACGCAGCCGAATTTCCGGCCAGCAGCCGCTGGGCTGGATCAAGCCAGCCAACCTGCACGTTGACGTGCAGCTCGACAATCTGTTCGGAACTCCGGCGAGCAACCGGCGCGTACAGGGATCAGCTCTGCTGCGTCCTGCCCAAATCAGGTTCAGCGATTTTTCCGACTTCGTCTTTACCGATCCGCTGCGAAACGCGAACGCATCCAGTCAGACGATCGAGCGCCCGTTGACGCCGGCCACGACATCCGATGACGGGTCGGCGACTCTGCCTCTGAGCCTCGACCAGTTCGATAACGGTATTTACGAGCTGACCGTGTACACGGAGGGCTTCGAGGCGGGCGGCGGCCGCAGCGTCAAGTCTCAGGCCAGAGTCATGCTTTCTCCACTGGATAATCTGATTGGCTACAAAGCCAGCGGCGATCTTGATTTTATTCGCAAAGAGGCGTCGCGGTCGGTTACGTTCATGGCACTGGACAGCTCGGCCAATCCTGTCGATCTTGACAACCTGACTCTGCAGCACCTCGAAAGCCGCTTTGTGTCTACGCTGGTCCGGCAGGCTGACGGTACGTTTGCGTATCAGTCAATAAGCAAAGACACGCCGCTGGCGGAATCGCCGTTTTCAACATCGGCTGATGGCACAGTCTATGAACTGCCTACTGAAGCTGCCGGACGTTTTGTCGTACAAATTGTCGATGACAAAGGCTCCGTACTCAGCCGCGTTCCGTATGTTGTCGCCGGTGCACGAAACCTGGCCGGTAACCTGGAACAGAATGCCGAACTGGATATTGCGCTGGATAAAAACAGCTATGCGCCCGGCGATCTCATCGAGCTGCATATTAGTGCGCCGTACAGCGGTACGGGCCTGATCACGATCGAACGTGATGCGGTTCTTGTCTATCAGTGGTTCCGAACGCCGACAACGTCCAGCGTTCAGACCATTCGTGTACCGGACAACCTCGAAGGCAACGCTTATATCAACGTAGCCTTCATGCGCGGCCTTGACTCACCGGAAATCTACTTAAACCCTCTGAGTTATGCGCTGAAATCCTTTTCCATCAAGCGTGACGCCCGAACGGTGAATGTATCTCTCGACGTACCCGCGAAAGTGGTGCCAGGGGATACGCTCGACATTCAGTACCGGACCGACCGACCCGCACGAATCGTCGTCTTTGCCGTCGACCAGGGAATTCTGCAGGTCGCAAACTACCAGCGTCCGAAGCCGCTCGATTTTTTCCTGCGCAAACGGGCGCTGCGTGTATCAACGTATCAACTCGCCGACCTGGTGCTACCGGAGTTTGTTACCGCCAGCCACTCGGCGGCGCCGGGTGGCGGCGAGGCCGCGGGCCTTGCCGGCAAGAACCTGAATCCGTTCCGGCGTAAAACCGAAGCGCCGGTCGTATTCTGGTCCGGCGTACTTGATGCGGGACCTGATACACAGCAGGTGTCTTATCTCGTGCCCGACTATTTTAACGGTGAGCTCGCCGTTATGGCCGTTGCCGTTGCAGAAGACGCGGTTGGCGACGCCGCAACACGTTCTCTGGTTCAAGGTCCGTTCGTCATCAGTCCAAACGCCCCGGTGAGCGTCGCGCCCGGAGACGAATTCGAAGTCAGCGTAGGGATCGCCAACAACCTGGAGGGATCCGGACTACAGGCTCCCGTTCAGATAGCAATCGCACCGTCGTCACACCTGTCCGTGGTAGGTGAAGCCAACAGAACCCTGATGATTGATGAAGGACGGGAAAGCAGCAGCGTGTTCAGGATCCGGGCCAACGACAAGAGCGGGTCCGCCAGTTTCCTGCTGACCGCAACATCCGGAAACACGCAGGCCACCCTGAATACGACGATGAGCGTGCGCCCGGCCACCCCGTACACGACGACTGTTCAGGCGTCCACGCATGACACCGACCCTGCCCGGCTTACGTTTGAACGCGTTCTGCGTGAAGAACTGGCCGCTCGTCAAGTTAATGCATCGACGAACCCGACCGTGCTGGCGGACGGCCTGCAAAGCTACCTGGACGGGTTTCCGCATGCCTGCGCCGAGCAGATCGTAAGTAAAGTCTTTCCTCAGCTGGGACTGTACGGCCAAAACAGCGAGTTCGATGACGCCAGGTTTCGCACGCAGTTCAGTGACCTGATCGGGAAACTCAGATCGCGACAGCTGTCAAACGGAGGATTTCGCTTCTGGCAATCCTCAAACGAAGCCGCCGAATTTCCCTCGGTGTACATCGCGCACTTTCTGACAGAAGCCAGCACCTCGGATCTGCCGGTACCGCGCGCCATGCAGGAAAGCGCCATGAATTTTCTGCGTGAGCTGGCCGCCCGCGCTGCAGGCAATGAGAATGAAGCCAGGCTTCGCGCGTACGCCATTTACGTCCTGACGCGAAACGGTGTGGTCACAACCAACTACCTCACCAGCCTGCAGGAATACCTGCAAACGCTGGACGATGACTGGAAACGCGACATTACGGCTATGTACATGGCCGCAAGTTATCGGCTGGTCAAGCTGAACGATCTCGCCGATACGCTGGTCGATGGCTATTCGTTACAAGGCGGTAACGAGATGTACAGCGATTTCGATACGCGCCTGGGTCGTGATGCCCAGTACATCTATTTATTGGCGAGACACTTCCCTCAGCGGCTGACGCAGCTTACCGCTGATCAGCTCAGAACCTTTGTATCGCCTGTTATTCAAAACCGCTTTAACACGCTGTCCTCGGCTTACACCATTTTGGCCCTGCAGGCGTATGCGATTGCGAACGCGGAAAACGGCAATGCAACGCTCTCTCTTACGCTGCCGGATGGCACGCAGCTCGCAGCAGCAGCGGTCATCAGGCATCTGCTTGACACCCGGTCGGGACAGGAAGTCGTCGTCGCAGGCGGCGGTTCGCAAACCGTCTTCGCAAGCCTGACGCAAACCGGTTTTGATCACGCCGTTCCGGATACGCCCAAGGCAGAAGGTATTGAGGTTGACCGGCGCTACCTGGACGCCAACGGCAATCCGGCGACCACGGCCGTTCTTGGCGATGAGCTCACCGTACGACTGCGCGTACGCTCCACCGGCCAACCGCGCACCAACGTTGCCATAGTTGATTTACTACCGGGTGGATTTGAGGTGCTGACAGACTCCCTGCAAAGGCACCACGGCGGATGGTCGTCGGACTACAGCGACGTGCGCGAAGATCGCGTCGTCACGTACGGTACGTTCACCGACCGGTTAACCGAGATTCGCTACTCCGTTAAGGTCACGGCAGCCGGCACGTTTACGATACCGTCCGCGTACGCAAATTCCATGTACGACCCGACGATTCAGGCTCACTCCGCCGCAGGGCGCTTTACCGTGACAAGACCAACCAGGTGATGTCATTTGCAAACATCATCAGACGCAAGCGGGCAATAATATTGCTCGCTGCCGCTGCCGTCATCGCAGCGACGTGGGTATTTTTGCCGGCACCTGCGCTGTACGAATCCACCTCGTTTTCCACCGTTGTTTATGATCGCGACGGGCAGCTGCTCCGGCTCAACCTGGCTCGCGATCAGCGCTATCGCCTGTTCGAGCCCCTGCCCCGAATTTCTGACGACGTAGTCCAGGCGACTCTGCTCTACGAGGATCGCTACTTTTTTGACCACCCGGGCGTCAACCTTGCCGCGCTGGTCCGCGCAGCCTGGACAACGTACGTTACCCGGACTCGCCGCATCGGCGCGTCCACGCTGACCATGCAGCTGGCCCGAATGCGCTTTAATCTCGACACGCGCACGATCAGAGGCAAGCTCGTACAGATCAGCCGCGCTGTGCAGCTGGAGCGGCATTACAGCAAGTCACAAATTCTCGAAGCCTATCTGAACCTGGCACCCTACGGCGGCAACATCGAAGGGGTAGGCACGGCCGCGCTCGTATACTTTGACAAGCCGGCATCTGAACTCACGCTCGCAGAAGCGCTCGCACTCGCGGTCATACCGCAGAACCCGGCGCAGCGTGCGCCTACGCGCGCGCATAAACTTCCCGCGCTGTATGACGCCCGCGACCGCCTGTTTGCGCTGTGGCGCGCGGAATATGACCCCGACGACGCGCAGAGCGCGCTGATGACGCTGCCTCTGCAGGTACGACACCCCCACCAGCTGCCATTTCATGCTCCGCACTACGTGGTCGGCGCATCGGCGCGCTTGATGCCCGGCAACGATTCCGGGGACCTGGCGGCCGCCCATACGACCAACAGCACGCTGTCGCTACCGCTTCAAAAAGACCTGCAGCGAACGTTGTCCCAATACCTCGAACGTCGTGCCAGCGACGGCCTTAAGAACGCCAGCGCCATGCTTGTTGACACACGATCAATGCATGTACTGGCCTCTATCGGTTCAGCGAACTATTTTGACGCCGGCATCAGTGGCCAGGTAAATGGCGTTAGTGCAAAACGCTCACCGGGCTCCACGCTGAAACCGTTTGTGTTCGGCCTGGCCATGGATCAGGGCCTGATTCACCCGATGAGCCTCCTGACCGACGCACCCAAACGTTTCGGCGTGTACACGCCTGAAAATTTCGACCGTGGATTCATGGGGCCGATTGTCGCGCGGGATGCCCTGATCTACAGCCGAAACGTACCGGCCATAGATCTGCTGAATCGGGTAGGTCAGGAGGCGTTTTACACCTTTTTGGCCGATGCCGGCGTTACGGGAATGAAACCGGCCGATCACTATGGCCTGGCCATGATCCTGGGCGGCAATGAACTTACCATGCAGGAGCTGATTCGCCTGTACGCCATGCTGGCGAACGGCGGGCGCCTGCGGGACCTCGTTTGGGACAGGTCACCGGTCACACAGACCGCGCCCGTACGGCTGATGAGCCCGGAAGCCAGCTTTTTGGTGCTTGATATTCTTCGGCAAAATCCGCGACCCGACGCGCTGCTGGTCGGCACATCCCTCAATGACAGGCCGGTCGCATGGAAAACCGGTACGTCGTATGCCTACAGAGATGCCTGGACGGTAGGCGTGACGGGACCCTACGCGCTGGCCGTCTGGGTGGGAAATTTCGATGGCAGCAGCAACCCGGCGCTGATTGGACGTCAGGCCGCGGCGCCTTTGT
Organism: uncultured Gammaproteobacteria bacterium; assembly: GCA_963922815.1. GTDB lineage: Bacteria > Pseudomonadota > Gammaproteobacteria > Steroidobacterales > SZUA-146 > SZUA-146. The sequence goes on along the minus strand of CAWUKD010000012.1, from coordinate 15,783 downwards.
TCTTCGACCTGATCGACACCATGCTGGCCAGCGCCACGGTCAGCAATGATATCCACGCCGCCGCACTGGCAACGGCACCTGACGCCGTGACAGAGCCACTGAATCTTCAGCGAGTCGACGTGTGTGCCGGCACCGGCGATCTTCCGGGTCGCTACTGCCCCGGCACAGAGTCCGGATGGTTTATTCCCGGCGTGTCGCCCATAAAAGTGTCGTCCGTTCACCGGCCCGTTCACGTCGACACCAGGACCGGCCTGCGAGCGTGTCACGGCGGCGCTCCACACACGCGCAGGGAGGTGTTCGAATTCTGGCCTTCAGACATTGTCCGCCTGTTCCGTCAGGCGGGTATTTCGGTCAGGCAACCCCCTCCGTATGCGTCAGCGTGCGCCCAGGGAACGTTGGCCGCCCGCGGCATGGCACCGACAATCACCTCGCCAGCGCCCAGGCTTAGCTACATGTTGCAACCTCATCGGAAAGAACCCGACCAGCTGCCGTTGACGGCGACAACCGACGCAGACGTTACGTCCCTGTTCTGGTTTGTCGACGACCAGTTTATCGCAGAGGCCGGACGAGACGAGGCGCTGCTCTGGACACCCGCACCTGGCGATCATCATATTCAGGTAGTCGATGATCTCGGACGCAGCAATTCGCAAATGTATCGCTTTGAAGTCGCTCAGTAGCTGATCGTTGACGCGATGACCGACTACCTGACCGGTCTTGAGAGCGGCGTCGCTATGACGCGATCGGTGACCTTCTGGTCTTGCAGCATGCCGCCTATCGTGACAAAACCGTCGGGCGTTTCGAGCAGTGCCCGGTGGTCCATCGTTGCCAGAGGCTGATGCCCCAGCCCGACCCAGCGGCCGACTTCAACATCAAACAGCCAGATAGTGTTCTCCGGCGCCGACGGAGTACCGTTATAGCCGATACCGTTGTAGTTGTAAGGATTGTCACTGCCACCCACAAACACGACGCCGCGTAAGGCTTCAGACCCCGCTGCGGCCGCTCTGTATCGGGCGGCATCGGGCATAGGCTCGATGACCCGCCAGTCGATGCGACGCGCATCATCATCGCGTATCGTACCGGCGAAGCACTGCTCGCCAATGACAAACTCGCGGGGCCCTTCCCGATGCGTTTTGATTTTTACGCCACCACACACCACCAGATCACGGCCGACTATGCCGCCCGCGTGACCGAACACCGGCGCACCCGGATACGCGGTCGCCTGGACCCAGGTGTCTTGCTCGATATCGTAGCGCTGTACGAGATTGACATTGGCCGTGTCGTGCCAGCCCGATACCAGATAGATATATCGGTCCTGATAGACAAGCGCCATGGCATCGTCCACCGGCACGGGCATGTCGGCCAGTCGCACGTATTCCTGGCTTACCGGGTCAAAGCGATGCACAAGCGGCAGCGACACTTCGCTGTGATCTTCTGCTACCGTGTAGCCCCCGAACACGTAGGCATGGCCTGCGGCCGCTACCGCAATGGACGCCAGTCTTCCCTCGTCGCCCGGCACATCCGGCGCCCGTGACCAGGCGCGCGCACCGGGCTCCAGCACATAGGTGGCCGCCGTTGTGTCACTCCAGCGTTTTTCCTTCAACAGCCCGGCGAAACTCACCAGGTAGTGCCCTTCTTCGGTAGCCACTCGAGCAACGGCATTGTTGCTGACAGGCTGGGGCAACGATGGCAGCGCTAATGTATGCCTGATTTGCCCTGCTCCGTGGTCCGGTTCATTCGCGCCGTCCGTGACACAGCCGGCAAGAATCAAAAACGCGCCCGCCGCTAGCGCCATGGCCGTATGTACTTTCCCAATCCGATGTCTGTTAGTCATCCTGATGCTCCGAAGGGGCAGAGTTATGCGAAGACGGTATCTTTCTGAAATTACCCAGGTCGCCCTGAAGAAAAATGTCCCCGTTTTCTGAGGTAATAAACGCGTAGGTGGCAGCGGGCTGCCAGGGTCGTTTGAAGTGATGCTCTGACAGCGCGACAAGTGGGCGGCGATTGCCGCGATACTGAGTTTCGAGCTGTCGATTGCTGACGGCTATGCGTAGCACCGGCTCTTCCGGTGAGGGCACAGGACCAAAGCGTCGCGTGACCTGTGCATAGCTGCCCGTCAAACGGGACAGCGTCTCTTCGGGCAGCCGAATCGGTTCATCGGTCTCCAGGGCATCGGCTGCCTGCCCTATCGTCGGCAGCGACGCGATATACGCCTCAAGCTTCTCGCGCATCTGATTGAGCGGCTTTTTGTTAAACGCGGTAATCACAATAAAGTATCCGTACCCCGTACTTTGGTTGTACCCGTAGTGGCTCAGATAACCATCGGCATCCCCGCCGTGACCGTGAAATCTCAGCCCGTTGCTGAACCAGTGGTAATTTCCAAGTCCGTAGCCATAATCCAGTCCCGTAGAGGCGGCCAGCGTCGTGGACGGGTTCTCGTAGCGCAGCCTCTCCGCGGAATCCAGAAAGACCTGCTCGGGCCCCTCCGGCTGCAGCAGCGCCTGTACAAAGCGACTCATATCCCGAGGCGTCGCGTTGAGTCCGCCAAACGAACGGTACAGCATGTGCCAGTACGGGATCGGCGTTTTGCCATCGGTGTTGTAGCCCGCCGCAAGAGGCGCAGAATCGTCGGTTATAAAAAACCCGGCGTCACGCATACCGAGCGGCGTCAGCAAATGCTCCTGCACCAGCAATTCGAACGGTCGACCGGTAAAAGACTCCAACACATAGCCGGCGTAGCCAAACCCGGCGTTGCTGTACGAGGAGTGTGCCGCTGCGGGCCAGCGCAGATCGCGGGTGGTCGGGTCGTACTGCACGGCCTCTTTGTAAGTGACGGTTTCGCCCTGAAAGGCAAACTCCCGGGAACTCAGGTCGCTAAGCCCTGCGGTGTGCTCAAGTAGATGCGGTAGAGCAACCCGATCGCCACCGAACTCCTCGCCCAGCAAACCGGGTACCAGCTGATTGACCGGCCGCGTAAACACATCGGGGCTCTTGCGGCGCAGGTGCAACGCGGTAAGGCCGGTAAACGATTTGGTCACCGATCCCAGTCTGAACAGCGTGTCCGCCGTCGCCGGTTCCTCCGATTCCCAAGACAGAACACCCATACCACCTGCGTGGAGAATAGTGTCCCGCGATACCAGTGCGATTCCGGCCGACGCCACATTGGCCTGCTGGCGTATCGAATCGATCTCCTCCAGCAATGAGGCGAGGCGCTCCGCTCCCTCAGGATACGATACGCCAGGTTCAGCGTCTGCGGCGCAAGCCGACAGCATGGTTGCGCCAAGAGTCAGGATTAGTAGCCGCTGCATGAGCATTAAGGTGGTTCCATCAAGAGCCTGTCATTGAATCATTATACGGTCAGAGTCGCGACACGAGTGGCTGTAACAGAGCCCAGGCCAAAAGCTTGCGTTATCCGTACGCCTGTTTATACCATGGACACTACCCAGGTGTTTCAAGGCAAGCTTATCTCACACGTTCCTTTTATCGGCTTTGACGATATCGACGCAGATCTGACGTGGATGGAAATCTCGGAAGCGCTGCGCCGTGGCCACCAAATGGCTCCTGCAATTCATGAAGATGTCTATCTGGAGCACTCCGGAAAGGGTTTTTTTAATCGGTGCGCGTTTATCCCGGGTCTTGGTCTGGCCACAAAGTCTGTCACCGTATTCCCCCAAAACCGCATCGCCAGCCCTCCGCTTGCTACCACCCAGGGCATTGTTTCGCTGTTTGAAGACACGACGGGCCAGGTACTGGCCACGTTTGACGGAGAGCTGATCACCAAATGGAAAACGACGGGCGACTCCATTCTCGCTGCCCGGCTGCTGGCTCGACCCGACGCCAGAAAACTCGTTATCGCTGGTGCCGGCGCTGTCGGTGGCTATGCTCTTGAAGCGTACTGTGAGGTATTTCCGAAGATCTCCGATATCGTGATCTGGAACAGAAGTTTTGAGACGGCTCAGCAACTCGCTGCCAATAACGCTCACCGGCCGCAGACGGTAACAGCCACTTCCAGCCTGCGCGACGCCGTCGCGAGCGCCGATATCATCAGCTGCGCTACCAGCAGCCCGGAACCGGTACTGTCCGGAGACTGGGTGCCCGCAGGATGCCACGTTGATCTTGTTGGTGCGTTTCGACCCGACATGCGTGAAGCGGATGACAACCTGATATTGAAATCGAAAACCTTTGTTGACTCGCGTCGCTCGACGTTTACAGACATCGGTGAAATCGCCATACCCTTAAGTGAGGGTACGATCACAGAATCACATATTCTCGGCGACTACTATGACTTGTGCAACGGCTACGAGTTTAAACGCGAGCGCGATGACATAACATTTTTTAAAAACGGTGGAGGCGGACACCTCGACCTGATGTGTACGCACTACATCTATAAGAAGTTTATCGATCGCACCCGCTAACGCAAAATGTGACGTCCGTCACAGTTCTTAAAAACTCATCTTACTTAACTCGCGTTCCTGCAAAACAGGTACGCAAAGAAATCGCGCAAACCGTTTATTTTACAGGCTCGTTATGCACCGTTTGTCGGCTCTGATGAGTATCTTGTCGCAAGTTTCGTGCATAAACCGCCGTGTCTCTTAAGATGGCCACATCACGTTAAGCCCGCAACCCGAATTTTGCTTAACACTTATTTTTTTGACGTTATTTAAAACGGAACCAGTGCAATGAGTAAATCAACTCGACAATATTTTTCTAACGCCGGAATCACGCTGTCCGCCGCCGTCTGGATGCTGTTCGTAGGCATGCCTGTCCTGGCAGACGATACGGAAATCTATTTTGGTCAGCCTGAATCGGACCCGGAGAATAATCCAAACATACTTTTCATAATCGACTCCTCGGGCTCGATGGACAATATTGTTTATGATGACGCACCTTACTACCGCGATCGCCTTGCGGTGGTGCAGGACGTGTCCACGCAGCTCATCAGCGAGCTCGAAAACGTGAACATCGGTATGATGAAATACGACATTGCGTATACAAACCGGGCTGGCTGGCAGGACAACTACGACCTGCTGGGTCAGGGCGGCATGGTCGTTCACCCGATTTCGGACCTTGATGACAACCGCAACACTCTGACCACCCGCATTAATAACATTCACCATTTCGGTAGCACGCCTCTGGCTGAAACATACTATGAAGCTGGGCTCTACTTCCTCGGAGAAACGGTCGATTTCGGAGCGAACTCGTGGCACGGATACCTTAACGCCAGCAATGGCTACACGTACCTGACGCCTCTGGCCTCACACGCCGACGCTGTCTCGGGCGGCAAATACAAGTCCCCTTTCAAAGGTGCGTGTCAGCGTAACTTTATCGTATACCTCAGCGACGGTGCTCCGACATACGACGATAGTGCCGAAGCGCGTATCGAGTCACTGATGGGCGATTCCAGCTATACGGGTCACTCCGATACAATCTGTAAGAACGCTGAAAACGGTTCAAGCAGTGGTCGCTGCATCGACGAATTCGCCGAGTTTCTGTATGAGAACGACTTCTCGCCCACAATACCTGGCAAGCAGAATGTGGTGAGTCACTTCATCGGCTTTAATGTCGACCTGCCTATCTTCAAAGAAGCGGCGTCTCGTGGCGGCGGCAACTACTACCAGGCGAACAATGCCGAACAGCTTAAAGAAGATCTGAGTTCGATTCTGAAGGAAGTGGCTGAAACGAACGACGGATTTACCGCACCAGCGGTTACAGTTAACGCCTTTGACCGTACCAGCCATCTTGATCAGTTGTTCTTTACGGTATTCAAACCTACCGCGAACAAACGCTGGAACGGCAACATCAAGAAGTACAAGTTCGAGCCTCGAGCCAACGAAGACGGCCTGGTAATCGTAGATGCCAATGGCGACCCTGCCGTTGATCCGGCCACTGGCTTTTTCTACGACGGTCGCGAGCAAAACGGCGAACCTAACCCGGCGCTTCCAAAAGCGCAGAGCTATTGGTCAGTAGACGAGAACGGCGCACCCGTCAAAGACGGCGCAGCGGTGAACGTGGGCGGTGCCGCCAGCGTCCTGCCTAACGATCCAACCCAACGCAAGATCTACACCAATTCCGGCACGACCATTGAGCCGCTGTCTACTTCAGCTTCGTTTCAATCCGCACTGGATGCCGCGCATTCTGCGAGTCAGCAGGACCCACGACTCACCTCTGCACAGTGGCGACAGTGGGCGCTTGGTTACGACGTCAACGACGAGAACGAGGACGGCGACATCACCGACGCCAGAAAGCAAATTGGCGCGCCGCTGCACTCCAAACCTACGGTTGTCGTCTACGGCGGAACCAACGATTCTCCTGATGCCGTTATCTTCGTCGGTACGAACGACGGATTGCTGCACGCGATCAGCGGCGAAACCGGTGAAGAACTTTGGGCATTTATGCCGGAAGAGCTGCACGGTATCGTGCCTGAGCTCGCCGAGAACGACACGGGTAATGGTGACATTCCCTACGGTGTAGACGGACACATTGTTATTGAAAAGAAAGACGACGGTGATGGAACCATTTCAACCGTCAACTCAGACGACCGCGTTTACCTGTACTTCGGTATGCGACGTGGCAGCAACGCCTACTACAAGCTGGACGTAACCGACTACGACAGCGCGCCTAAAATCGAGTGGATTTTCGATGACGCAGAAGGTCAGAGCTGGTCCCGTCCAGTGGTTGCCAACGTAAACTTCGGCACCGACAATAGCCCCAATCCAAAGCGCGTTGTGCTGATCGGTGGTGGTTATGATCCGGCGCAGGAATCACAGGGCAGTTACGCTGACGACGCTAACGTAGTGGGTAACTCTATTCACATGATCGATGCCTACACGGGTAACGAACTATGGAGAGCCAGCACGTCCAACGACTCTCCGTCGGCACCGAAGTTCCTTGAAGTGCCTGAGATGAAGAGTTCCATTCCTTCAGCCGTGCGCGTACTCGACATGAATCTCGACGGCCTGATTGATCGCATGTATGTCAACGACCTGGCCGGTCGACTGTTCCGCTTCGACATACACACGGATGGAAGCAGTCAGCGTATTACCGCTGGCATGATTGCTGAACTTGGCGGCTCATACCAGACAGGCGCAACCCACAATCGACGCTATTACTATGCGCCTGACGTAGCGCTAAGCTCGGCAAACGGCGTACAATTCCTGACCATCACGATGGGTTCCGGTTTCCGGGCCCACCCTCTTAACGAAACCATCAGGGATCGTTTGAGCGGCGTACGTGACTACAACGTATTCAACAAGCTCGGTATTGACTCAAGCTCAGATGGCTCCGAGTACGAGTACAACGTCAATTTTGACACCATGTCGCAGATTGTTGGCAACAACGAATCGCAGGTGATTCCGGATGGCGCCAAAGGCTGGTGGAGAGACCTGGGAACTAACGGACAGAAAGCTCTGGCCCGCTCCCGTATCTTCCAGAACAAGGCGTACTTTACGACCTACACGCCAGGAGAGGCGGATTCATCGAACCCGTGTGCACCGGCCGTGGGTAGTGGCAAGCTCTACACCATTGATCTGAAAACCGGTCTGACTGAAGCCACACAGCTGGAGAAACCTGGTATTCCACCGGAGATCACATTCATCTTTGGCGAGACCGAAGAAGGTGATACCGATGACTGCTTCGGCGCCGACTGCTATCCCGGCGATCCAGGTGATCCTACGGTTGATCCGATCGATCCGCCAGGTGACGGCACTGATGACGAAGAGAGCACAAAGCCGGGCGAGCGCGAAGTTGAGTGTCTGGCAGGACCCGAGTCATGTGACGCCGAGGCCGCTGAATTACCCAGACGTACATTCTGGCGACAAACCACGGTAGACTGATTCACGTCTATCAGCGATACGAAAAAGGGCCCGAAAGGGCCCTTTTTTTACGCGTGCCCATAATTGGAAAATATCGCCATAGACTATGCGCGCCGCTTCATTTCCTTGCGCAGGTCCCAAGTATATTCCATACAATCGATTTGAATGGTATGGCGCGTTGATTGTGTATAGCTGGTTTGCATATCTTCAAGTTCGTTCGCCACGGATTGCTCCATGTCCTTCTGAGCGGGTAATCGATAATCGCCATTGATATGAGCGGCTACCAGCCGGGCCTGCATTTGCGCAATGGGCATAAGTGCGCACAGGGGCTGCACGAGCCCGACGTAATACAGATTCGCAAAGCGCGCATCGAAAATGCGTTTGTACAACGCCACCCGATTATCTTTGGGGTCTATGACATCAGCGGACAGAAACGGAAACCGGATGTTATAGCCCGTGCAGTAAAGGATGGCATCGACCTGTTCCCGACTACCATCTTCAAACTCCACCTCATCACCGTGCAGCGCCTTGATCGCAGGCTTGGGCAGCAGGTCACCGCTGCCAAGGCGGGCATGAATTTCGTTGGATACCGTCGGATGGTTTTGATAAAACCGATGTGCTGGCGCCGGCAAGCCGAACTGCTCGGGTCGACCCACCGCACGCTCAACAAGACGCTCAACCACCGCGTTAAACAATCGCCGCCGTACAGAAAGCGGCAGGAGATGTAGCAAGCGCTCCTTAAGATCGGGCCTGGCCGTCGGATGACGCACCAGATAGTCCAGTACCTGACCACCAAAGTATTTGGGCATGATGTGCACACCGCTACGCGCGGATAGCCAGACTTTATCGGCCACGCCCTTTCGGCTCAGCTCACAGGCAATGTCCATCGCTGAATTACCCATGCCGACGACTACCACGCGCCTGCCCCGTAATTCATCAGGTGCCGAGGGATCAACAAAATAGTGCGAATGATTGATAATGCCATTGAACTGTCCGGGTGGCGCCGGATCCGGCCATTTGGGATCCCAGTGGTGACCGTTGGCAACGATCAGATGCGAGAATTGTTCTGATCGTCCATCCGTAAACGTCAGTGTCCAGCCATCGCCTTCTGGCTCCGCCCGTTCAACCTCGTGTCCAAAACGCAAGTGCGGCGTCAGATCAAAATGCTTAATATATGTCTCGAAATAATCAACGATCTGTTCGTGATGAGGGAAGTCAGGGTAATCATCCGGCATGGCCAGGTCGTCGAACTCCATCTTCCGTTTCGACGTGTTGATATGCAAAGACCGGTACGCGGAGGACTGTCCATTATCATTTCGGAATCGCCACAGTCCGCCAACCGCAGACCCTTTCTCGAAGCAGACAAAGTCGATGCCGTGAGCCTGCAGCACGCGACTCGCCGCCAGACCGCTGGCGCCTGCCCCGATAATCGCTACTCTTGTCATTGACGCCCCTCGTTTCCGAGCTTCAAAACTCTGTAAAAATCTGAATATTCAGTGTGACAAAGTATCATATAGCCTCCGGTTGAGACACGTTATACTTGACCCAATACAACCGATTCAAACGACAGCGATGCATAATCGAATACTGGACAGTCTCAAACCCCATCTGCCGCTACTGGTGTTTTTGTTGCCGGTCTTGTCGATTAATCTGGCATACCTGGTCGCCAGCGCGCTTGAACACATACCGTCCTGCATTCCCTATGTGTCCGGTTGCACATCCATCAGCTCTGCCGGGCGAGTCATGCCACAAAAAGGCATTTTCCTGGTGGGGATGGTGCCCGCCGCTATTTTATCCATGCAGCTTTGGCTGAGCGGTGAGGCCTGGTTTGCCGAAGATCACGAGCGTACCCATTCTCATGCTCTGGCGCTGACCGGCGCGCTGGCTTCGTTTTGCCTGCTGATTTACGTGACGACACTGGGCATTCCCGGCGATACTTACCGCCTGCTCAGAAAGTTCGTTGTACTGCTGTATTTCGGCTGCACGTTTATTGCCCAGCTGCTGCTGATAAGACAGCTCAACAAGCTCGCGCTGGAACGCGGCTTTGATCATCTGTCGCGGCTTGCCAGGCGACTTACGGCCTTGTGCGCGATTGTACTGGCCTGCGGCATCGTCATCGTACCGATCAGCCTGATCGAGGATCCGATTCGACGCAAACAGGTAGAAAATATTGTCGAATGGAACTATGCGCTGTTTCTGCATGTATATTACCTCGTGCTGTATCCGGCCTGGCGGCGCAGCGCGACGAGCACTCACCCAGTACGGAGTTAAAACATGAATATTGAATTTTTTGGCGCAGCCGGTGAAGTAACAGGCTCATGCCATATTCTGACGGTTAACAACCACCGTATTCTGCTCGACTGCGGCATGATTCAGGGCGGCAAAAAAGCCGAAGCTCGAAATCGCGACCCGTTTCCGTTCGAAGCGTCAGCCATAGACGCCGTGGTACTGAGCCATGCGCATATCGATCATTCCGGCCGCTTGCCTCTGCTCGTAAAACGCGGGTTTACGGGGCCGATCTGGACCCACCGCGCGTCTCAGGCGCTGTGCCACATTTTGCTCGAAGACTCCGCGCGTCTGGGAGAGCAGGATACCGACCGCAAGAACCGCAAGCGTCGTCGACAGGGTAAGGAACCATTGCACCCGCTGTACACATCGGCAGATGCCGCCGCCGCATTACGATTAACCCGCGGACTGCGCTACCGCGAACCGGAAGAGATACTGCCTGGTGTCACCGTTACATTCAGGGATGCCGGCCACATTCTCGGCTCTTGCGTGGTCGAAATCAGGGCTACAGAAAAGGGTGAAACGCGAACCATCGTTTTCAGCGGTGATCTGGGACAATACGACACGCCCATTCTGAAAGACCCCGAGGCACTGACACATGCCGACGTCGTGCTGATGGAGAGCACTTACGGCGGGCGTCAGCACCGGGATCGTGAGCACACGGTTACCGAGCTTGGCGAGATTATCAAACTCGCGAAAAGCACGGGTGGCAACATTATTATTCCGGCGTTTGCCGTTGGCCGCAGCCAGGAACTGCTGTACCTGTTCGGTCGCCACTATGACGAGTGGAACATGGGTGAATGGAAGATTTTTCTGGACAGCCCCATGGCCATTGAGGCCAGCGAAATCTACTGGGACCACCCTCACCTGTATGACGACGAAGCGACCAAGCTGCGTAAGGGCGCCCGCGACATGCCGCCCCTGAAGAATCTGACGCTGAGCAAAAGCGCCGATGACTCACGCCGTATCAATCAGATCAAGGGCGGCGCGATCATTCTGGCGGGCAGCGGCATGTGCAGCGGTGGACGCATCCTGCATCACCTGAAACACAATGTATGGCGTAAACGCAACCACGTAGTATTCGTGGGGTATCAGGCGAAAGGCTCGCTGGGTCGCCGGCTGGTCGAAAAACGTCCTTACATCCGCATTCACGGCGACAACATTAAAGTGGCCGCGCATGTGCACACGGTAGGCGGGCTTTCCGCGCACGGCGACGAACTGGATCTCGCGCGCTGGTACAGCAGCTTCGAGTCGACCCCGCCCGTTTATCTCGTGCACGGTGAGAAACGTTCGGCGCGCAAGCTCAAGCAAAAATTCGCGGATGATTTTGGCGCCAGCGTCACGCTGACGGACCCGGGCATGACGCTTGATTTGATCAAGAACAAACTGACGTCAAAAGGCGTACCGCTCTAAATACACCTTCACGTTGTCGATTGGGTAACACGGGCGGCGAATTTATAGCCGCAAGCGCAGTGCTGCAGGTATCAGACGCACCTGTAAAGCGACCTCGAGAAGACAAGCTGCGGGAAGTGTCGGGCCCTGTGGTTAAAGCCTGTACTACTTCAGCAGCGGATGGTCCTTGGGCAGTTCACGCATGATCCAGCGCGCCAGCACCCGCTTGTAATTGGGCAAACCCACCTGCTCATTGGCCAGCGGAATGACCTTTTTGTCGTGGACCAGCAGTCGATAGCAGTATTCGATCTTCAGCGCTGCGGAATCCGTTGGCTCAAATTCGGCGATTTTTCTTTTTTCGGCGTCCAGCATGATAACGCGCAGAGCTTCTTTGACGAGCGCGGCCTCGTTTTTGATCTTCTTCATACGTTTTCCTTAATATTCTTCCAATCACTCTGAAGTGCGGCCTCGAGTCGTTCCAGCATCAATTCAATTTCTTTGGACGTAATGGTCAACGGCGGCAACAACCGCAGCACGCCGTCCCCCGCCTGCAGCACGAGCAAACGTTGCTCGCGACACGCGCTGACCAGATCCCCGACGCGCGATTTCAGCGACGCATCAAGTACCGCGCCCAGCATCAGCCCGCGTCCGCGAACTTCCCGGAAAACCGAGAATCTCTGATTCAGCCGATGCAAGCCCTGCTTCAACTGTGCTCCCATTTCCAAAACGTGCGCCTGCAGCTTTGGATCAAGCGCCAGCTCGAGCGCCGCTCCGGCAGCCGCACAGCACACCGGGTTACCACCGAAGGTTGATCCGTGACTTCCCGGGTCAAAAACATCCTCCAGCGACTGGCCGATCAAAACCGCACCGATCGGCAGACCACCACCCAGCGCTTTTGCCGATGTCATGACATCGGGTTTGAATGACTCATACGCTTCGTGCGCCCAAAGGGCGCCCGTTCGGGACATGCCGCTTTGAACTTCATCAACAATCACAAAAGCACCCTGTTGGTCGGCAAGCTCCCGAATCCTGGACACAAATTCCGGTGTTGCCTCATAAATGCCTCCCTCTCCCTGCACAGGCTCGAACATCACCGCACAGACCGTGTCGTCAAACGCGCGCTTAAGTTCATCCGGATCATTGAACGAACAATATCGAAAACCGGCTGGCAATGGCTCGAAGCCCTGATGGTATTTAGGCTGGGCCGTTGCTGTGACCGTTGCCAGGGTGCGTCCGTGAAAGCCGCCGTGAAAGGTTAAAATATTGCGACGCTCGGGCGGCCGATGTGCGGATGCTGCCTTGCGCACCAGCTTGATCGCCGCCTCATTGGCCTCTGCGCCGGAATTGGCAAAAAACACGCGCTCGGCAAATGACGTTTCTATCAGGCGGGCCGCCAGATCCAGCGAAGGCCGGGTATAGAACAGGTTGCTGGTATGCCATACGCCGTCCATCTGACGCAGCACGGCCTCACGCACGGCCGGGTGTCCCTGGCCAAACGACGTCACGCTGATTCCCGAACCAAAATCGAGATACCGGGCACCGCTGGCAGTAACCAGAAACGGGCCGTCGGCATCAACAAAGGTCAGGGGCGCGGGGCCATAATTATTCGCCAGAAGACCCGGGGCCCTTTCGGTATACTCTTGATTCTGGCAGCCTGTTTTTGTCGACATACGCTCAGTGTAGTCCGCAAGCCAATGTTTGTCTTTGCTTTTTTAACAACCCGCCCCAATACTGCCCGGCCGCCGCAGATGGGAGCAAAACGGGATTGGCGCGGTCGTATGAGTACAGCCTTGAACTTGATTCCGGGCGCCCACACGTCAACGCTTTAGCCAGGAATTTCGCATGTTCTCTAACTCCAAGTCCTCCATGATAAGCGCGGAAGAGGCCCTGCCAGGCAGGGATACAGCCCTCCAGGTTACTAACCGTCATTATGTTAATGAAGCGGCTTTGATGCCCCCGTTCCCCGCGGGCACCCAAACGGCCGTCTTTGGCCTCGGATGTTTTTGGGGCGCCGAGAGGCTTTTTTGGGAGCTTGACGGCGTCGTAACCACGGCGGTTGGTTATGCGGGTGGCTATACGCCAAACCCCACCTATGAGGAAGTCTGTTCCGGCCGTACCGGACATGCCGAAGTGGTTCTGGTGGTGTTCGATCCCGACCGGATAACCTACTCAAAATTGCTGCAAGTCTTTCTTGAATCTCACAATCCAACACAGGGAATGCAACAGGGTAACGACCGTGGAACGCAGTATCGATCTGTTATACAGTACGCCAACGCTGAGCAGGCTGAACTGGCCTCCGCGGCCATGGCGGCGTATCAGCGGGAACTGGACAAGGCGGGCGTAGGCCCGATCACGACCAGTCTCGAGGAGGTCAGTCCGTTTTTCTATGCCGAGGATTATCACCAGCAGTACCTCGCCAAGAATCCTGGCGGATACTGTGGAATTGGCGGTACCGGCGTAACATGCCCAATCCCTTCGCGTGCTGTAACAGGCTCGTAAATACACCCATTAGCGGCCCGGAAAGAAGAATAATATGAGCGAAGCAGACATCGGCGAGCAACCTCAGCTCTCAGCCGGCCAGCGGTTTTGGAAGGAATGGCGCGGATTCTTTTTGTTCCTTGCCATCATGATTTTCTTTCGCGTCGCCATCGCCGACTGGAATCATGTGCCTTCAGGCTCCATGCGCCCTAACCTGATCGAAGGCGACCGCATCTGGGTAAACAAGCTCGCGTACGATATCAAGGTTCCCTACACAGGTATCGTTCTCAAGGAAGTTTCCGAACCACAGCGCGGTGATATCGTGGTGTTTTTTGCGCCGAACGAGAGCCGTACCCGAATGGTGAAGCGACTGATTGGTTTACCAGGTGACGAAGTTTCCGTGGTTAACAATGTCGTGACGATTAATGGCGAACGCCTCAAATACGAAAGCACCGAGCTCGAATCTACCGATCCGGTCAATAACGACCTCGCCCAGGGGTTTCGGCATCTGAACGAATATCTGCCGAATAAAACGCACACCATGATGATCCGTGCCAACGGCCGTGTTGCGCGCGAATTGCGCTCCTTTTCGGATACCGTACCTGAAGGACATTATCTGATGCTCGGAGATAATCGCGATCAAAGCCGGGATTCACGAGTGTGGGGCTTTGTACCTCACGATCGTATTATCGGACGCTCGTCGACCGTGGTGATGTCTCTTCGACCTGCACGAGAGTTTTTTCTGCCTCGCGGCGACCGGTTTTTTCTGTCGCTAAACTAAAAAAAAAGGCCAAACTCGAGTTGGCCTTTTTCGTGCACATTTTGTGATTATTCTGCGTGCGGTCTTTCAGCTCTCCGTCGCCACCACTGTTAGCTAGAAACCCCATCTTGCGCTGGTGAGGCGCTGTATCATTTCGAGTGAGAGCGGGCGTCTTACCTTTCTAACCTTAATCCCCACCTGTATAAAGCAAGGTCCGTGCCGGAATATGCTTTAACGATATAATTCAATGGTATAGGGGATTTGTGCGTCGCACATAAGTGGCGCTTTTGTATCCTCTGTAAAGGTCATCGACAAATAATGGCGAAACCGGTCATCCCTGTCGGCCATTCTGATTGATGCGATTGTTCTGCATGGTGGCACTGATGCGCCGCCGCAATGCCTTGAGCCATCGCCGTGCAAAGGCAAATTCGATGCTCAATATTGCAAGACCAGCAGGAATGACAACAAAGGCTGGCCCCGGCGCTACCAAGAGAACTACACCAATAAGACAAACAGTGGTGCCAATAACGCCCACAATAATTCGCCTTGCCGTTTTGATACTGGTAGATACCAGCCGATTAGATTGAGTCACCGTTAATCTCATTTACCTGTGATTCCCTATTATGCAGGCCTCACGGTATAAGTCAGGTCCTATTTTCGGTGCCATTAGTTTCAACTAAAACCATAGTCAGAATCAATTTAAACCAATAATTTCAACCCGTACCGTAATATTTTCTGTGGGCGCTGGGTCTATAGAAGCACACAGTCACAATGGCACCGCGGCAAACTACGAACTGCGCGCCTGACAATCAATGACCCCATCAAGGATTACATCAATGAATCAGAATACCTCTAAAACCCCTATCGCCGCTGCCGTTGGTGCTGCCCTGGCTATGTCATTCGCCGCTTCGGCGCCGGCACAGGCCGACGTGAGCCCATTTAGCATGTCGGCACTTTCAAGTGGCTACATGGCCGACGCCGGCGAAGGCAAATGTGGTGAAGGTAAATGCGGCGGCGACAAAGCTGAAGCCGAAGGCAAATGTGGCGAAGGCAAGTGCG
>CAWUKD010000011.1:0-45994 GCA_963922815.1 uncultured Gammaproteobacteria bacterium | reverse complement strand
GTTCTCTTGATCGCAGCTGCTGTAATCACCTGGGTCAGAGCCGGCGGCACCTACCCGGTGAGCTACCTCGTACTCAAAGTCGGACTGGCGATATCGGCGCTGATTCTCGGAGCGTTTGCGCTTAAGAGCAGGGAATTGATCTAGCTGAGAGACTCGGTGGCCAGCCCGGCGGACGGCAGGCCGTGTATAACGATTCATTTACCGTTTTCGATCGCGAAAGCCTGGTCAGATTCCATGAGTCATGTTGCAGACGCCGCCGCTGTCCTGAAGTACGTGATCGTTACAGGTCACGGGCCATACTAACGACCGGCATGGTCTCTCCGCTTATAAGATCGAGCTCGTACCGGCGGACGGGCTGGTATCCCACGCTCGCGTACAGGCGCTCGCCCGAGAGTGTTGCCACAAGTTCCATGCGCCTGAAACCGATTTGCGTCGCAGCCTGTTCACTGCGTTCGATGAGCGTATTGCCTATGCCGCGTCGGGCGTAGTCGGGGCTTACGAAGAACGCGCGGATGCGAGCCGCATCGGTAGCGGGATCCAGGAGCGGGTCCGCTTCGGTTTTTGCCGCATCGGCACCAAAGAGCGTCTTTCGTTTGCTCCAGCCACCGCAGGCCACCAGTTGCTTGCCGTCATCCACCGCAAAATACGTTTTATCTTTTATAAGCTGAGTATCGACGCCAAACACCGTACCGAGTGCGCCCCTGATCTGCGTCTCGGAATAATCATCGCTCTGAAGTGCGAGCGCCGACCGTTCGATCAGCTCGGTGAGCGAATCAGTTTCTTCAAGCCTGGCCAGTCTGTAACGCAGCACGTCGGGTCACTCTCCGGTTTTGGGTGAACCATTCTGATATCTGACAACATCAGTCCGGTCTGTTATTCAGGGTAATGTACTGGCAGGCACATGCAAAGCGCTGCGCCGATTATGATCCCGTCCCTGCCAGCCTCTACCGCTGTTCCCGAATAGGTTCGGTCTACCGACTGATTACGCCGGAGCATCAGGTTCCGGAAGAGTTTACGGCCTGCTTAACCGATTCGCGGTCGAATGCCGTGTCCAGTTCATCCGGCAAATCAGCCTGGCCTACAGTGATGTTTTCAAAATCGTATAGCGAACGATCGAACAAATGGCTGCGCGAGATGCGAGACATGGATTTGAAGATGCTGACCACGCGATTCGGAGACTCTTTTTCCCACTCCCGCAGCATGCGCTTGATTTTTACCCGCTCAAGATTGTCCTGTGACCCGCACAGGTTGCACGGAATGATTGGATACTCGCGAATGCCGGAGTATCGGGCAATGTCTTTTTCACGACAGTAGGCGAGGGGCCTGATAACAATATTGTTCTTGTTATCGCTGATGAGCTTGGGCGGCATCGCTTTCATGCGAGATCCGTGGAACATGTTCAGAAACAGGGTTTCAACCATGTCGTCCATGTGATGGCCCAGCGCTATTTTGGTCGCACCCAGCTCCTCGGCAACGCGATACAAAATACCGCGACGCAATCGCGAGCACAGCGAACACATGGTGCGGCCTTCAGGAATCTTATCCATCACAATGGAGTAGGTGTCCTGGGTTTCTATGTGGTACTCGACTCCGAGCGATTCCAGATAGTCGGGCAACACGTTTGGCGGAAAGCCCGGCTGCTTCTGATCCAGGTTCACGGCGACCAGCGAAATCTCAATGGGAGCCGCGCGCTTGAGATGCAGCAGCATGTCGAGAAGCGTATACGAATCTTTACCGCCAGAGAGACACACCATAACGCGATCACCCTCTTCGATCATGTTGTAATCGACGATGGCTTCACCGGTTTTTCGGCGTAGTCGTTTCTCCAGCTTTTTGATTTCGTAGGCGTTAATGGCCAGGCTCCGGTACTAGATAGGTAAAAACAGGTAAAACATTCAAACTCAACCTGTCGCTTTGGTTCGCGCAGGCACCACGCATTGATTCAGAAATTCATGGAAGTCTTTGGTCACGCTGATGGTGTTCGGATGCCCTTCGCGGTAATAGTCTTTTTCGCCAAGCCGCTCTGCCAGTTCCCGGGCCGTCAAATGTTCAGGGCTATGAACTTCCGTCACGGAAGCATACGAAATCCAGTCACCGGCTTTCTTAACTTTCAGCACATAGTTGTGATACGCCAGCGGCTGATGTTGATTGAGACTCATCATTTCGTACAGAGGCACCAGTTCGTCGCTGCAGGGTAAATTAACCAGCGATTTGGTTTCCTTGAAGACTTCGAACCCGTGATCAACAAAGCTTTGCCCGAGCGAACCGCCCGACACGATTTTCTCGTGGACCTCAGATACATCGAGAGGATAATCAGACGAATACCCCACCATCGCGAGCGTTCGCGTAACAGGAATGCCGTTCACCAAACTGTAAAGACTGGTAATGCGCAGACTGGGTTCCTGAGCGATGACTTCTACGCCATAGGAACCAAACTTTTTTTTGATCAGCGTACTGTTCAAGGCGTTCTCTAATGTGCACGTTCCTGAATCAGGAACGCGGTGTGCGACCAGGCGAAGGTGCAAACCGACTCCTGGTTCCGAACTTTTGCGTCTTCGTGACAGAATCAGGCCCCTGTGAAACACGAGGTCTGGATTGGTCATTTGAGCGGTTCGGTATTCTATCACCGCAGGGTTCGTCGAGGGAGTATTGCGCTCAGGATGGTAGATTGTCCTGTTACCGGGATCGGGAACAGAAAAAATGGATAGCAATTAATAAGTTATCGAATAACTGATCAGGTTTTTTCGGGACTGGGTAAGTAGCATCGATCCGGGAGGCAGGCAGGTTTGATCAACAGTCAGGAAGTCCGGTCATGAATTGGATAGCTCAGTTCTCGCCGATGATCGTGATCAGCCCGGTAAAGTAACGCCGGTACAGGCAGCCTGGGGTAACCGCAGCTGTACCGGCGTTTTCCATCGTCACTCCAGGATGGAAAATCGAAACTTTTTGGCCACGTGCCTCACTTCGACCGCCTGGCCATCGACTATTCGTGGCGCGTACTTGAATTTGGAGGCAGCTCGCAGCGAAGGCCGGTGGAAGAGGGTCGAGGTACAGCGGTGTTCGTCGATACGCACATCCGATACCGAGCCGGTTCTTGTGATTGTGTATAGAACCACGCAGGTGCCCTGAATGTTGCGGTGTATGGCGCTTTCAGGGTATTCAGGCTGGATTTCCGTCAACGGCATGTATTCTCGTTCGCCGATACCAATGCCGGAATTTCCGGCAGGACCGAACAGGTCCCCTGGCTCGGGCGTGTCGAAAACAAATGACGGCACACCGTTTCCCTCAGTCCAACCTGTCATTGGAGCGGGCGCAGGCAAATCGACGACAGGCGGGCGGTCTGGCTTCGTAGTACGCTTTTCTACCGGTTGTTCCTGCTTTTTCGACGGGTAGTAATCGAATTTGGTCGACAGCGTTTCTGCGGGGGCTGCAATTTGGGCGATGGAGATTAATTGATACATGACCCAAAACAGGGCTGTAGATACTACGATCGCCATGGGAAAGCCGGCCAGAAAAAACCCGGCTGAACGGTGTCGATGAGTGGGTAATCGGTGAAAACAGGCGACGTCGTGCTTATTCATTACAGACTCCTCGATTCTGGCTGCCCAGGGCAGTGGTCGCTCAGAACCTGCAATTAACGATGTATTACGTACGAATACTATCGTATGTTGTGGTACTAATCCAGCTGTCTTTTGAAACCGCCATAACTCTCTGTAATTTAATGGCTAATCGCGTTAGAGGTCTCGCTGAGGAGTCCGGGTGCGCGCGTTTGGAACCCGGTTAACCGCTGTCCCTATCTATAGACCAACCACTGTGCCTGTCCACTGACCGACCTGTCCACTGACCGAATTGTTGGTGAAGTCTCTCTGAGGAGTCAGGCCGCACTCGTTTGCAGCCCATTTGACCGCATGACTCACCGCGGCGGCCTGCCACAAGCCACGTGCCTGTCCACCTGAACTTGTCCACCTGAACTCGTCGGTGACCGTACAGTTGAGTACAAGTACACGCCCATCTGGATTTCGGGAGCGGTTTAGCTCTTTGGATCTGCGGTTATCGCGCTAAGATTTCGCCGGAGCTGATATACGCGGGTCAGGAACCGGACTCCCGCCGCGTGGCTCACCGGACAGCGATTTAGCACCCCGGTAACACAAAGGCTTTTCTTGTTCCGGCAAAAAAAAGCCCCCAGCCAGTAAACCGGCCGGGGGCAAAGGGAGATATTTCGTACTATTTAGTCGTCGACCACTACGTTGTCAGACCAGAGGAAGCCGTCTGACCAGAGGAAACCGTCTGACCACAGGAAGCCGTCGCTCCACAGGTACGAGGCCGACCACTGCTCACCCCAGGTGACCGCTGGATTCTCGACGTAGAACAGGTTCGGATTCTCGGCGTTACGCACCACTTTCGGCGATGGAGCCTGGTCCGCAAACCCGGTTTCAGCCAGGGCTGCCGTGATATCCAGTACACCGGCGCCAACAGCGACCACGTCACCTTCAATTTTGCGAGCCGACTTCATCATGCGAGCTTTAACCGTGGCTGGATTCAACGTGGGTTCGTCGATTAGCATCAGTACAGCCGCACCGGACACAACCGCCGCAGACATACTGGTACCAGACAGTTCCATGTAGTTGTCTTTGCAGCCTGTCTTCTTACATTCCACCGATCGTTCCGGCTGGGTTACTTCAATCGCATTGGTGGTTGAGCCAGCGGCAACAATCCGGTTACCTGGTGCCAGAAGATCTGGTTTCAGGAAATGATCGTACAGCGTAGGCCCTTTGGACGAGTAGCTGGATACGAAGTCATCGGAGAAGTCATCACCTGTACCTTTGTCTGTAACCGAACCCACTGTAATAACCTCTGGCGCGATGCCCGGGCTGGTGATGTAGAAGTTACCCTTCTTACCGTAGTTGCCGGCAGAAGCAATGACCGTTACACCCTGTTCAATCAGCTTGTTCACCGCCTGGACAAGAGGATCGTTCGCAGCCGGGCCATCTACTGACTTACCCATCGACACGTTAACAACCTTGATGTTGTTATCAACGGCGTGGCTGATGAGCCAGTCAAATGCCGCCAGCAGGTTCGACATTGAACTCTTACCTTCGTTGTCGAGTACGCGCAGGTCGAACAGGTCTACACCGGGAGCAACGCCAGCATAGGCGCCGTCTGAACTCTCACCCGTACCGCCGATGATGCCGGCGACATGCGTGCCGTGACCTTTAGGGTCGCGATTCGATGTGTTTGCCAGTGCACCGGAGCTATAGTTTGTGCTGACGTCGCCGCCACTGAGCTCGTTACAATAGATGTTCAGAGCGTAAATCTCGCCACCCCAGGCCGACACCGAGTCGCGGCCGAAAGCCAGAGTGAAAGGCGCGTTACGCTCCCATTGAGCGATCGTTCCGCCAAGCTGAATCGAAGCGGCTAATGAGCCGTTCAGGTACAGCTTGGCCGTTCTGCCATTGATGGTAGCCACAACGTGCATTTGCGTTCCGACTGGTGCCGAGCTGTTCACAGACGCCTGATAGGTGCCGCCCGTTGTATTCACAACAAACTTGTATCCGGAACCGGTTTCGATCAGCTCAAAGTTCGTTTCCGCGGAGCTCGATGAAGCGAAGATCACCTGATCGTTTGCAGGCACACGCAGCGCATCGTAATAGCCATCGGCATCAAGCGGGCTGCCGTAGGTGTGCATGTAAGGCTGCGAGGCACCAAAACCAGGACTGGTTACCCAGGTTTCCAGCGTAAACTGCTTCGCAAACGAACACTGGTTAATGACTTCACCGTAACCACCGGTTGACATGAAGCCACCGCCGCGTACGGCCATGCTGCTGTCATTCCAGTCGATCAGCGGGCCGTTAACCTGTACAGGAACGTTGGCCTGCTCGTCGTTGAACACCGCCAGTTCGTTCGTGCCTGACTCATCGGTAACGGCATAGTTGTAACCCTGGTCTGACGGAATCGTCCAGCGAGTTTTACGCAGAATCCTCTTGAGTCGAACGCGCTTGCCGCTTTTGTTTATCAGGTGAACGACAACGTCCGAAGACCAGTTGTTCTGCAAATCAAGTTCGGTAACGATGCCCTGTTTGGTTGATGTCATTACCGAAGAAGGAATGGTCTCCGGGTGCATACCGGCAGAGCTATGCAGATAGGTCAGGTGCGACGCATCTACAGGCTTGATAGCGCGGTCAAACACCGTGGTGCCACCGTCTTCGTCAAACATGTAGCTCAGCACCAGGCCGTCTTTGACCGTGTTGTCGCTCCACTCGGTAAACGGGTGGGTGAAGTGTACGTGGCGCTTGACGTTCAGATCGTCATGGTCATCGATACCAGAATCCAGTACAGCAACCGCCATATCGGTGGCAACCTGGGCTACCTGACCCAGCGCACCGCCGCGTGGGTGGTTTGAGGTGAGCTCGGCCGATTTCGAAGCAAACGAGATTTCCAGGTCGTCTTTAGCCAGTTTCGCACCAACGACGCCGGCAATCTGACCCGCCATGTGCTCAGGAACACGCACCGTGCTGTAAGGCATGTGGTGGTACTGATGTATGACCTGTCCGCCGAAAGGCTCAATTTGAGCAGCCAGATTCTGACGGGTATCCATGTCATCAAACTCCAGAATGACGCTCTTGTACCCTTCAGGTACGGGAGTCGTCCAGGCCAGAGTCTGTGCGCTGCTGTCGTTACCGTTTTCAGAAGCGGAATCTTCCAGTGCGTCGCTGATATCGTCTTCGCGCCACAAGCGGTCAGCGATAGCTGGCAGAGGAAGCAGTTCTGGTGTGTAGACGTCGCTACCCAGTTCCGCAGGCTGAATGACCGTGTCGACATAGTCGAGCTCGACCGCACCGCTAACCAGTTGCTCTACCTGAGCCTGACTAACCGGAACAGCGACTGCATCCACAGAGCTATCTGTGGCAGCAACCGGAGCAACCGTGTTTAGCGTTTCGCTGGATTGAAAGTGCATCAGGGCAAAAGCGCCTAATGCAACAATAACCAGAGAAGTAATTTTCTTCGATACAACCATGTGAGCAATTTCCATATGAGTCTGCATAAAAAATATGGCACCCGTTCTTTGGGTACGATGCAATACTGCTGAAAAGCGGAAAAAAATGCGGTGTCCATTTTCACAAAAACTTTATGGATGGCCCGAAAACCCCTGTATTTACTGGCCCATGTGTTCGCTTATGTGAAAAAAGCCGCGCATTAAGTAAGCTAGCGCTGTTTATGTTTACTGGCAGCGGACAAAGGTCGGACAAAACGTGATGAAACGTTTCTTAATGTAAACGCCCCCGATCAGGAAGCTGAATTCGGATAGTTCAGGCAGTGCATCCGGCTGATATGTCGTATACTCCCGCTATCAACAACACGGACGAATCCAACATGAACATCGACAAAATCAGCATCGGCGACAATCCTCCACATGACGTGAACGTCATTATCGAAGTCCCTCTTGGCGGGGAGCCGATCAAGTACGAAATGGATAAGGATAGTGGTGCACTTATCGTGGACCGCTTTTTATATACCGCGACTCAATATCCCTGTAACTACGGTTTCGTACCGCACACGCTGTCGGACGACGGCGATCCTATCGATGTTATGTGTGTCGGCAACCGGCCACTGGTCCCGGGCTGTGTTTTGAATGCCCGTCCGGTGGGTGTTCTTATTATGGAAGATGAGGCCGGTATGGATGAGAAGATTATCGCCGTGCCTACCCACAAGCTCACGAAATACTACGACACCGTGAACAACTGCGGCGACCTGCCTGATATCCTGCTGCGGCGAATCGCTCACTTCTTCGAACAGTACAAGGCGCTGGAACCCAACAAATGGGTCAAAGTGGTCAAATGGGGTGACGAGAAAGAAGCCCAGACGTTTATCGAGCAGGCGATCGCCAACTATAAAGGCTAGCGCCCGCTTAACGTTTATGATTTCTGGTGGCCCGGATTTATCCGGGTCACTGATGAACGTAATCGGCCGGGGCCCAGGCCGTAGCCGGCGCCAACCGGGTTATTTATTCCACATAACCATGTAGTGGTGCTCGACCACAACGTCGTCGACCACACCTTTGATCTCATGGATCAGGACACCGCGGTTACTCTCAACCAGATCGCCGATGACATATACAATCGAGAGCTGTCCTTTGGCGTCTTTGCGGTTCGTAGACCATACACGCCCCTCCCAGCCCAGCGACGTGTCGTCGGCGAGCTGTCCCTTGGCGGCAACGCTGCCAGTAATGGTACCGAAGCTGGTCAGCAGCGAATCCGATACGCCTTCATAAAGGAGACTGTCAAACGGTGGCTCGTCGGGCAGGCCGGTAATTTTTAATACGTCGTCGTCTCGCCAGCTAAAAGCCAGACGCGTTCCGCCTGAGGGTGTGAGGCGCTTTTCCTGTTCGCCGCCCAGAAGCTGCTGGTATTGAGATTCGGTCAAACCCATATTCGGGTGATAAGGGATACGTTCACCGGGCGCCAGCTGGCTGGAATACTGCTGGAACCATTCAGAATTTTTTTCCAGATTTTCGGTGAGTTTGTCGGTTAATGAGCGAATTTCCGGTGAGTAATCAATTTTCTGGATTTGCGCATCGACCGTTTTGGGCACGTCCATATAGGTCGACAGCTTACCCAGATAGGGTTCCGCGCTTGCTGCGTGTACCACTGCCAGGCCAGCCAGTAACCCGGCAAATCTAAGAGATGTCTTCAAAACCGTTCCCCGTTGTTATTTTCGTCATATATCCGGTTTGAACCCCGATCAATCGTTTGGTTCCTGCCGCAACTATGGCTCTTTTTCCCCACCTTCAGGGCCATAAAATACCACCCAGGTGGAAAAATCGTCACTAAAATCTTCAAATCGATGAATATCGCCGGCCGGCACGAACAGCACCTCGCCGGCTTCTACGGGGTGGCGCTCCTTCTCATGCGCAAAAAAACCGCTTCCGGACGCAATAATATACAGCTCGTCTCTGGTATGCGGCTCCTGCAGATCCACGCCCTTTGGCGCGTAAATCTCCACTTCCATGCTGCCGTGCGCAAAAAGCAGCTCAAAAGGCTGATCCTGCGCGGCAAGGCGCTCGAGCGCATGGCGGATGGTGAGTCTGGGTTTCATCAACAATCTCCGTCAATAGCCACTGGCCAAGGCGTTGTCCGGCGTCTTCTCAGCCCAGCCCAAGCGCGCCGCGCACCAACATGGTGCCCAGTGCAAAGCACGACAGCGAATACACGATAAAGCGGGCCATAACGATGTTGACCGTACACTGAATCGCGCTGTGTACCGCCCTGAGCAGGAAGAACAGCCACGCACAGATAATGTGAATCTGATCCACCTGTCCGGCCCACAATAGATAGAGCACAATCACATAAAACAGGACGGGTACCTGAAACAGGTTGTTGAAGTTATTGGCCGGATTCTGGACCGACTCAGGGACAATGCTGGCCATTTTTTGCGGTGTAGATCCTGCGCGCGCGGGGATCCGGTTTTTCATCATGTATCCAATACGGCGGATATACATGTATATCCACACCAGGATGGTCAGCATGATCATGCCAAAGAAAGGGATTAACAGCCGGGTTTCTTCCATCGATAGCTCCAGTTCGCCATATCTGTTTTACAAGGTGCGGTTGCCGGGTTTACTCGCCCGGCCATTATATCTTCCGCTACCGATTCGTGTGGCGCGTCGCCGGATCAAAGTCTTGCACATGATCCGGTTGTGCGATGCCATCGTTCAGGACCGGGTCGTCTTCAATCGGTCCGGCCGTCAACGATAGCGGTAGCAGTCCGGCCCAAATGGGTAACTCATAGTCTTCGTCATCGTCCGACGGGGGTCCGGTGCGTATTTTCGCCGACACGTCGTCCATCGATATGGCGACGATGCTGGTGGCCTTGATTTCTTTTTCGGTAACCGGCCGCAACGCATCCCATCGATCGGGCGTCAGGTGATCGACAAAGCGCTTCATGGCCGCCATCTTTTCATCCCGATCAGTAATTTCATGCCCTTTGCCGAACAACACCACCGAACGGTAATTCATCGAATGATGGAACGCCGACCGGGCCAGCACCAGTCCATCGAGCAGCGTGACGGCAATACACACGTCATTGCCCGCTTCCAGATGCTTGAGCATGCGGCCGCCCTTGAGTCCATGCAGCAGGACATGATCACCATCGCGTGCGTGAATGGTTGGAATCATGAACGGCTGACCATCCACCACAAAGCTCACATGACAAATCATGGCTTCGTCCAGAATCGCATTGATGACGTCGCGGTCGTACTCCGCACGCTTGGGCAATCGCTTGACGATGTGTCGACCCTCGGCTTTGGCCATGTGGTACTCCTCTACGACGGTATCCGGTTGATATTAGCTTATCGTTCTTTGGTGCAGCGGCATGAATCCCTGAACAATTGCCACGCTTCTGGTCTGTTCGTTGCGGGTTCGCGCACAGGCCTGCCGGCCACAACTACGCATGCAACATACCCTAGCTCAAATGGGACTATGAGATTAATGAATTTCACTGATAGATAAAACGGGTGCCGCCAGCCGCTGTGAGTACGCAAAAACCGGGGCCCGCCACATGGCGGACCCGGGTCTGAATTGATTCACGACGCAGCTCAGGATATGGCCGTATCGACAGCGGCTTTCCGGGGCGATCTAAGCGCCGCGCTCGACAACCTTGTTGATGCGCCACTGCTGGGCCACGGACAGCACCGTATTCACCACCCAGTACAGCACGAGACCTGCCGGGAAGAACATAAAGAACACGGACATGACAATCGGCATGAACGTCATCACCTTGGCCATGGTTGGATCAGGTGATGCCGGATTGAGTTTGGTTTGAACGTACATGGCTCCGGCCATGATGAGCGGCAGAATGAACAAAGGATCGCGTGAAGACAGATCCTGAATCCAGCCGAAGAACGGTGCCTGGCGCAGCTCGACGCTTTCGATCAGCACCCAGTACAGCGCCAGGAATACGGGCATCTGAATGAGCAGGGGCAGACAACCAGCGGCCGGATTAATCTTTTCTTTCTTGTAAAGCTCCATCATGGCTTTACTCTGCGCCTGTTTATCGTCTTTGTAGCGCTCCTGAATCTGTTTCAGGCGCGGCGCTACGGTACGCATTTTGGCCATGGAGCGGCCGGCTTTTTCGGCCAGCGGATAAAACAGCAGCTTGATGAGCACTGTAAGCAGGATGATCGCCACGCCCCAGTTACCGACGAAATCGTGGATCTTTTTCAACAGCCAGAACATCGGACTCGCGATAATAGTCAGGAAGCCATAGTCCACCGAGAGCTTGAGGCCTTCGGCGGTAGCGTCCATCTGGTCCTGGAGTTTCGGGCCAACGAACAATTGTTGATTAAATGAGGCGTTGCTGCCGCTTGCTACCGTTACCAGTGGTGCGACTCCGCTCACCAGCATGGTCGAGTCGTTCGGAGTACGCGACGAGTATTTAACCGGCTCACCACTCGGTGGAATGGCAGCGGACAAAAAGTGGTGCTGGATGTTGGCGATCCAGCCATTGGTAGCACTCAGGCTCAGTGGTTTCTTGACCAGATCCTTGAGGTTGTATTTTTCATAGCTGTCGCCATCGTACACAACCGAGCCAACGAACGAGTAGCTGTCGACGTCTACCATCGATCGCTGCGTACCCGCGGCGTTACCTTTTAGCTGGGCATACTGAGCACCCGACCAGGGAGTGTCGGCCGTGTTTGTGACCGTTTGATTCAGCTCTATGTTGTAACGACCGCGTTTGAAGACATAGGTCTTGGCGACGGTGACGCCGTCACCCTGCCAGTTTAATGTGACCTCCAGCGTGTCTTCACCAGGCGCCATTTCGTAAAGCTCCCGGGCGGCGGTGAACACGGCATCGTGAGACGGTGCCTCGCGCCCAGCGCTTGCAAGGAGACCCGTTTGAATCGCGGTGTTACGAGGCTGCAGCAAGACGACTTTGTCTTCCGGCTTGTTTTTCTGTTTGGGATAGTTAACCAGCGTGACATCCCGCAGCGACCCGCCAGCCGTATCAATGTACAAGTCATAAACATCGGTAACGACACGCACGCGCGGTGTGGTGGTGTCGGGCTCCTCATTGAGCTGAGGAGTCACGGCTTCGGGGTTCGTTAAATTTTCTACCGCGTCTCCCAGGCTGGGCGGTGCAATGGCATCGTCGATGGCTGGCAATGCCGCGGCCTGTTCCTGGGCCTGCGTTGGCGCGGGTTGCGGACCGTAGTCGCGTTCCCAGGCCTGGTAGGTTAACAACCAGACCATGGCTACCGCCATCCAGATTAGAACGCGATTATCCATGGGTCTTGTCTCCATTAATAAGAGTGCGGTTGTGTCGATAAAGTGATGACGAGTCCGGTTCCGGCACGAGGTCGACGCCCCCTTCATTAAACGGGTGACATTTAACGATGCGCTTCACGCTCAACCAGCTGCCTTTTGCCGCGCCGTGCACGCGCACAGATTCCGCCGCGTAATGAGAGCACGAGGGATAAAAACGACACCTCGGCGGCAGCATTGGGCTAATCAGCTTTTGATACAGCGAGATTGTGCCAAGTATTAGGTTGCGCATTGTCTATGTACCCGAGTCCAGTGTTTGTCGAGACTCTTTAATAAAGTGTCATTCGATTGGGCCGCCAGGCCCGGTTTAGCCATGACGACGAAATCCAACCCCGGATAATCCCCGGGCAAGGTGCGAAAGCTTTCTCTGATGAGACGTTTCAGGCGATTTCGAGGCACAGCATCCCCGGCAGCTTTGCGAGATATCGCAAGCCCGAGGCGCGGATAGGGTAGTTGATTGGGCCTTGCGAGTACAATAAAAAATTGGTCGCGGGACCGGTGGTTCTTTTTAAAGACACGATCGAACTGGGCACCAGAGAGTAAACGCTGGTGACGAGTAAAGGAGTTCGTGTTGGGCATTAGCCTGAACAGGCCGGTGCGTTGGTCGTTTGCTGACCCGGAATGCATGACTTCGGGCCTCTCAATCCGTCGTATATCGATCCGCGATCAGGTAGCGCGCAGTCGACGGTCATTCGGGAGCGATTATGGCGTCAAACGGTTCCGACCACGGGCGCGGCGGCGCTTAATCACGGCACGACCTGCTTTGGTGGACATACGGGCACGAAAACCATGGGTTCGGGCGCGCTTGAGATTACTGGGTTGGAATGTGCGTTTCATAGGACTGCCAAATTAAATATTGCGTTGCGGTACCATTACCGTTTCGAGCCGACGAAGATTACTCATGCGCGCTTCCAGTGTCAATAGCCGACGTCAGTCATTTGCCTGTGGATAAACCCACAAACAACAGTTAGACTTTCGGATCTCCCCCCCTTGGTGGAAAAATAACCCGAAGATTCTGACCGGGAGAAGCGGTTGTCGGCCTCACTCTGGAAACGTTGCGTCAAAGAACTCGAAACCGAGTTGTCTGAGCAGCAATTTAACACGTGGATTCGTCCTCTGCAGGCCGTCGAAGAAGATGGCGTGCTGCGCCTTTTTGCGCCCAACGACTACGTAGTTGACTGGCTCAACGACAATTTCAAGGGTCAGATTACAAAAACAGCGTCTGAACTCTCCGACAATGAGCTCGACAAGGTCGTGATTCAGGTCGGCAGTCGCCAGGTGGAGCCCGCGCCAAGCAACACCCGACCACCCAATCTGACCACGCTGGAACCCAGAATCGGTTCAAAACTGAACGCGAGCTTTACTTTTGACACCTTCGTCGAGGGTAAAAGCAACCAGTTTGCCAAGGCAGCGGCTCAGCAAGTTGGTGAAAACCCTGGGAAAACTTACAATCCGCTGTTTATCTATGGCGGCGTGGGCCTGGGCAAGACACACCTGATGCAGAGCGTCGGCAACGCGATTGTGCAGCGCAACGGTTCAGCGAAAGTCGCCTACGTTCATTCGGAGCGCTTCGTTGGGGACATGGTTCGTGCGCTGCAACATAATACGATTAATGAATTCAAGCGATCATACCGGTCGCTCGACGCCCTTTTGATTGACGATATTCAGTTTTTCGCCGGCAAGGAGCGAAGCCAGGAAGAATTCTTCCATACCTTCAACGCTCTTCTCGAGGGAGACCAGCAGGTCATTCTGACCTGCGACCGGTATCCGAAAGAAGTCGATGGGCTTGAAGAGCGATTGAAGTCCCGTTTTGGCTGGGGGCTTACCGTAGCGGTAGAGCCGCCGGAGCTGGAAACATCGGTGGCCATTTTGTGCAGCAAGGCCGCAGGCGTGGGTGTTGAGCTGCCTGACGACGTCGCCTTTTTTATGGCCAAGCTTATTCGGTCGAACGTGCGCGAACTGGAAGGTGGCCTGCGCCGGGTTATTGCTAACGCCCGATTTACCGGTCGGCCGATTACCGTGGAGTTCGCCAAGGAAGTACTGCGCGACCTGATGGCACTGCAGGACAAACTGGTGACCATTGATAACATCAAGCGCACCGTTGCCGAGTACTACAAGATTCGCGTCGCCGATTTGTTGTCGAAGCGACGAAGCCGTTCCATTACCCGACCACGACAAGTAGCTATGTCGTTATCCAAAGAACTTACCAATCACAGTCTGCCGGAAATCGGTGATGCGTTTGGTGGCAGGGACCACACCACGGTGATCCACGCGTGTCGAAAAGTTAGCGAGCTTCGAGAGACCGATAGTCGTATTCGAGAGGATTATCAAAACCTGTTAAGAACACTAACAGGATGATGTGGATAACGTGTGTTTAAGATTTTGTGAGTTTTTACCCACGTTTTATCCCCAGGCAATACCGCACTAATACTATGCTCGAAGCAGCGTAAATCAAGCTATAAACGTCTGATATGTAAATAGTAAACGAAGTTATCAAGGGTTGAGTACTGCCCTAATAATAGTAATAAAGTATTTTAAAAATTAAATCATGAAAGGCAAAAACACATGAAGTTCACTGCGCTAAGAGAAGTGTTGTTAAAACCCTTACAAACAGTAGTAGGTGTTGTTGAGCGTCGACAGACGATGCCAGTACTCGCAAACTTTTTCTTATCCGTTAGCAAAGATAAGTTATCCGTAGTAGCCACAGATCTTGAAGTAGAGCTGATGGCTGAAGCTGAAGTGAACGTGGATAAGGAAGGTGACATTACTGTTCCTGGCAGAAAGTTTTTGGATATCTGCAAGGCGCTCCCCGACGGAGCAAAGGTTACCGTTAGTCAGTCTGGCGAGCGCGTAATTGTTCGCAGTGGCAAGAGTCGCTTCACACTGTCTACCCTGCCGGCCGATGAGTTCCCGATCGTTGAAGGAATTGGTGGCCAGCAAACCATCGAGATAGCGCAGAGTGATTTACGCAAGCTGCTCGAAAAGACTCAGTTCGCTATGGCCAACCAGGATGTCCGTTACTACTTGAACGGACTGTTGCTTGAGCTGGGCAGTAAACGCATTCGCGCGGTCGCCACAGACGGACACCGGCTCGCAATGTGCGATGTTGATCTTGACCATGGCGGGAATGCAGACAAGCAGGTGATCGTGCCACGCAAAGGCGTGCTGGAGCTCTACCGCATGCTTGGCGATGGCCCTATCCGTATGACGATTGGTGATAACCACATGCGGGCCGAATTCGACGGCACCCGGTTTACCTCAAAACTCATTGACGGCCGTTTTCCTGACTACAAGCGCGTTATACCCAAAACATCGGAGTCTGTGATTGGTACCGAACGCACCACGCTACGACAGTCGCTTCAGCGAACGGCTATACTGTCGAACGAAAAGTACCGCGGCATTCGACTCAATGTTAAAGAAAATACTGTTATAATTCAAGCACATAACCCTGAACAAGAGGAAGCTGAAGAGGAAGTCGCGGTCGCCTATGAAGGTCCCGAAATGGAGATAGGCTTCAATGTGAACTACCTCCTGGATGCGTTGGGTGCCATTGATAATGATGACGTGGAAATTCAGGTCACTGATGCCAACAGCAGCTGCATCATTAAAGATCCGAAGAAAAAGGAATGCACCTACGTTGTCATGCCCATGCGACTGTAGCTAGTCCCCGCCCCATGGCGGTTACCCACCTGAGTATTGAACGGTTCCGCTGCGTCACGTCGGCGCAGCTGGAACTGAGTCAAACGGAAAACCTGATCGTCGGACGCAACGCCTCCGGCAAAACCACGTTACTGGAAACTCTCTTCTTCCTCGGACACGGCCGATCGTTTCGCGGGACGCCCGCTCGCGGGTTAATCCAGGATAAAACGGCCGATTTTGTTCTATTTGCGAAGCTCAGTGAGCCGGATGGTCAATTGGGTATTCAGGCGAGCAACAAAGGCGTTACGGTTAAAATAGACGGATCTCGCGCGCACAGCCGGTCAAGTCTCGTAGCCCGGTTGCCTGTCCAGGTGATCGAACCTGGTATTCACAAGCTTATAGAAGAAGGCCCCACCCAGCGTCGCAGCTACCTCGACTGGGGCGTGTTCCACGTGGAACAACTGTTCTACTCCACCTGGCGTCGGTACCGAAAAGCACTGGACCAGCGCAATGCGGGTCTCAGGGACAATTTACCGGTGAGCCAGATAGCGCTTTGGGACGATACGCTGATTGCGGCGGGAGAAGCGGTTAACCGTCAGCGACTGGATTATCTCCAAAAACTGGCGCCGTTTCTTGATGCGGCGGGTGTAGCACTGTTTGATACACCGCTGGAGTGTACGTTCAATAGAGGATGGAGCGAGGATCTGTCCCTGGCAGAAGCTATGTCTGCAAACCACGAGCGCGACAGAAAGCTGGTGAGAACGCATGCGGGACCCCACAGAGCGGACATTCGCGTCAGATTTGGCGACCGAATGGCAAAAGCCAGGGTTTCGAGAGGTCAGCAGAAGCTTATAGCTGCCGGACTGGTCCTGGCGCAACTGGCGCTATTTGAGCATGAGCGGGGCAAGCCAGCGGTTTTATTGATGGATGATCCTGGAGCCGAGCTGGACAGGCACAGTCTGGCGCGCCTGCTGGAATACGCGCGCACTATCCCGTCTCAGCGGTTTATCACGGCCCTGGAATCGAGCCTGATTGCCACCGAGTCAGAATCCGCGGTGTTTCACGTGGAACAAGGGGTGGTGGAAAGAACCACCTGACCGACCAGGTGGAGCTCCGGGAAGCCCGGTTAGCGGAGCTCATGAAGGCTCCATCCTATCGGTATTAAACAGCTTCAGTGGGCACACCATGTTCCACGTGAAACACGGCTGATATTTCATCCACCGGCCTGTCCACCTTATGAAAAGACGTAGAACCTGTCACCCGTGGCCGCATCCCATCCAGCCCAGGCTTTCAAATGCCATGATGCCGGGAGTCTCGAGAGCTGAGGCAGAGTGAAATCAGGGTCCTCTTGGCAGTAACTGCGCTTAGCGGGGCTTCGTCATAGCAAACGAAACGGTAGGGATTACGTCACTACGCGCGGGGTTGACGGGTTCTTGTTGTGGTAATTGGGGTCGGTGGGGTTTTGTCATAACGGGACAACTAACGGATCTCGTTATGGCAGCTGCTGCCAATGGGGCTTCGTCATTGCGATCCCGTAAAGCGGGTGAGGCAATTTCTTTCGCGGTTTGGCCGCGCGCCACTTTGACCAGACGCCCCCATACGATAAACCTTCCCAGTCTGGCCAGTTGCCAGCACGGTCACGATTATAGTTCGCTGCTACAAGGCTTCACCGACACCATAGGTCTCGTCTGTTTCTGTAAGAACGACCCCAAAATACTTCCTCTGTAAACGGGCCGGTTTAACGGGCGTGATGGCCGAAATCAGGTGGTTGGCAGACCGCGCTAAGTCTTTGTTCGACAAACGCTTGAACCGGTAATCACAGGTCGTTTTACTGGCAACTGAAAGGCGTTAACAAGGGCAAAAAGTGGTATACTGGGGGGCTTAATTAACGGGGTGATTCAATGTCCGACGACAATCGCTATGATGCTAGTAATATCAAGGTCTTAGAGGGTCTTGATGCGGTGCGGAAAAGACCAGGGATGTACATCGGTGATACCGACGATGGAACCGGTCTGCATCATATGGTTTTCGAGGTCGTCGACAACTCGATTGACGAAGCGCTGGCAGGACACTGCTCAAAGATTACGGTGATCATTCACGCCGATGAATCGGTCAGCGTCAGCGACGACGGACGGGGTATCCCGGTCGGTAACCACCCAAGCGAGAACCGCTCAGCGGCCGAAGTTATTATGACGGTGCTCCACGCGGGTGGAAAGTTCGACGATAACTCCTACAAGGTATCGGGCGGACTTCACGGCGTAGGGGTGTCTGTGGTTAACGCGCTGTCCGCCCAGCTGGATCTGACTGTTCGGCGCAATGGAAAGCTGTACCAGCAGCAATACCGCCACGGAGAGCCCGTCGAGCCGCTTAAAGAGACCGGCGAGGCGTCTACAACAGGCACCACCATCCGGTTCAAGCCCAGCGGGGAAACATTCACAAACCTCGAATTTCACTACGATATTCTAGCAAAACGACTACGAGAGCTTTCGTTCTTGAATTCCGGTGTGTGTATCGAGCTTATCGACGAGCGCGATGATGTTCGCGATGTCTTTGAATATGAAGGAGGAATTCGAGCCTTTGTAGAGCATTTGAATCGCAACAAGACTCCGGTTCACCCTTCCGTGTTTCACTTTGTCACCGAGAAGGATGACGTGGTGGTCGAAGTCGCCATGCAGTGGAACGACGCCTATCAGGAAAACATGTTCTGCTACACGAACAATATTCCGCAGCGCGATGGTGGTACGCACCTGTCCGGTTTTCGAAGCGCTCTGACGCGAACGCTGAACCACTATATGGAACAGCAGGGCATGACCAAGAAAGAGAAGGTCAGTATGAGTGGTGACGACGCGCGCGAAGGCATTACCGCCGTGCTGTCTGTCAAAGTACCCGATCCAAAGTTTTCATCGCAAACCAAAGACAAACTGGTTTCATCCGAAGTCAAAGGCATTGTCGAATCGGCGATGGGCGAACTGCTCGCCGATTTTCTGCTTGAAAACCCGGTTGAAGCAAAAGCGGTCGTACAAAAAATTATCGACGCGTCACGAGCACGGGAAGCCGCGCGCAAAGCACGTGAAATGACACGTCGCAAAGGAGCGCTGGACATTGCCGGTTTGCCAGGCAAGCTGGCCGACTGTCAGGAAAAAGATCCGGCCAAGTCCGAACTGTTCCTGGTTGAGGGTGATTCCGCGGGTGGCTCTGCCAAGCAGGGTCGCGATCGCAGAACCCAGGCCATACTTCCTTTGAAAGGAAAAATTCTTAACGTTGAAAAAGCGCGCTTCGATAAAATGCTGTCGTCGGCCGAAGTTGGCACACTAATTACTGCACTAGGTTGCGGTATTGGCCGGGATGATTTTGATCCCGACAAATTGCGTTATCACAAAATCATTATCATGACCGATGCCGACGTTGATGGATCGCACATTCGCACACTGCTGCTCACGTTTTTCTATCGGCAAATGCCTGCATTAATAGAGCGGGGCCACATCTATATTGCGCAACCGCCGCTATACAAAGTCAAGAAAGGCAAGCAAGAGCACTACGTTAAGGACGACAACGAACTCAATGACTATCTGCTTAACCTCGCACTTGATAATGCGTCGCTGTATGTTAACGACAGCGCTCCGCCACTGCGCGGCGAGCAGCTCGAGAAACTCGCGCGCAAATTTGTGAGATCTCAAAGTATGGTTGCACGACTGGCCCGTCGATACGACGCTGACCTGCTGCGCCGCCTGCCCTACACGCCGGAAGTGACCAGCGACATGCTGGCTGATGCCAACGCCATGCAGAGCTGGCTTGACGAACTTATTGCCACTCTCGACGGCAGTGATGACAGTTCGGCCCGATACACCGCAGAGATGAAGCCTCGTGAAAACAAAGATGGATTCGTGATTGAAATAACCCGGCGCTATCACGGCGTATCAACAACGCGACGAATTCCCAAAGAGTTCTTCGAGTCACGAGACTACGCAGCAATAGCTGACCTGGGGCG
This sequence comes from uncultured Gammaproteobacteria bacterium, assembly GCA_963922815.1. GTDB lineage: Bacteria > Pseudomonadota > Gammaproteobacteria > Steroidobacterales > SZUA-146 > SZUA-146. Next base: position 26,050 of record CAWUKD010000011.1, on the reverse strand, counting down.
TGACCTCACCGGCCTGATCGGTACGAACGCGCGAGTTGAGCGCGGAGAAAAATCTCTGCCGGTGGATAATTTCCGCGACGCGATGGAGTGGCTTATGGCCGAATCAAAACGCGGTCAGGCCATATCGCGATACAAGGGTCTTGGGGAAATGAACCCGGATCAGCTCTGGGAAACCACCGTTAATCCTGAGAACCGGCGACTGATGCAGGTGCGCATCGAAGACGTTGTTTCCGCGGACGAGATCTTCACCACGCTGATGGGCGACCATGTAGAACCGCGGCGCGACTTTATCGAGAAGAATGCCCTGCTGGCATCGAACATCGATATCTAATTGTTTTAACAGGCTTTTCAGGGCGTTTCTATCGCTCTTGAAAGGTGACACGATGTGCCCAATTGTGGCCAAATGTGGCAACTCAAAATCGATGCAATCTCCTTGATTTTTATGTCTGTTTCTCGCAATGTTGCGCACAGTTATCGCACATTAGGATAGAAGGAAGCGTCATATGGCGGCCAACAAGGTTCGGGTAGGCATCGATGCCATGGGGTTCAGTGGTGCCCAATGCTATATCGACATGGTGGATCTGGCGTCGGCGCGAGGCGTCGACCCGGCCAAGTTCACTGTGGGCATCGGCCAGAAGCAGATGTCGGTGGCTACTCCCTGCGAAGACACCGTCAGCATGGCAGCTCACGCCGGACGCAAAGCGCTCCACGCGTTTGATATCGACCCTTCTGAAATTGGCACGCTAATCATCGGTACCGAGACCGGCATCGATCACAGCAAGCCCGCTTCCGTTTACGTGCACGAACTGCTTGGTCTGCCGTCAAACTGCCGACAGTTCGAAACCAAACACGCGTGCTACGGCGCAACGGCCGGACTCACCAGTGCTGCTGACTGGATCATGTCCGGTCGGGCACGAGGTCGCAAAGCGCTGATCATTGCGTCGGACATTGCCCGATACGGAATCGGAACACCGGGTGAACCAACCCAGGGCGCAGGCGCCGTTGCCATGGTCGTCAGCGAAAATCCAAGATTGTTCGAACTGGACATGCACTGCGTGGGAGACTACTCCACCCAGGTGATGGATTTCTGGAGACCGCTATACTCCAAGTATGCGTTTGCCGATGGGCACTACTCCATAGACTGCTACCTCGATGCGCTAACGCACTCCATTCGCGATGCCGAGAGTGTGGCGGACGATACGAGTCGATTTAAACCCAACAATCTGGCGGCCTGTTTTTATCATGTGCCCTTTGTCAAAATGGCGCGCAAAGCGCACTCCCGGTTTTTGGAAACGCATCTGGGCCGAGCGCTGGATTTAAGCAAGGCAGATGACAAAGAGCTGTTTACCCAGTCCTATGGTGAACTGGTTGCGCCGTGGCTGTCAGTCAACGCCCAGGTGGGCAACATCTACACCGGCTCACTGTTTCTCTCCATGATAGATTTTATTTCGCAACAAAACCGGGACCTCGAAAATCGCAATATCAGCCTGTTTTCTTACGGTAGTGGCTGTGGTGCTTCATACATGCTGGCCCGTGTTGCAGAGGGCGCGATGGACTACGCAGCTGCAATTGATCCGCGTGCAGAACTTGAGTCTCGAGTTAAGCTAAGCGTGGATGAATACGAACACATCATCACGCTGGCAGAAGAGATAGACCTCAATGATGGCCTCGCGCCGGATCCGGCGCGCTGGAACCTCAAAGGCGACATTTTCTATCTTGGGACGCACAATCACAGTCGCCAGTATGGTCCCCGAAGCATGCGGGCCCAGTTGCCAAGAGTAGGTTAGACAGGGCAATCAAATCAGACCAGGAGGCGTTTTGTGATAAAACGGTCTTCTGCCTGTTCAGCACAAGCCCACCCGAATACGACAGGATGACCGTATTTTGCCCGACGCCCAATCTGCACTAAACCGATGGATAGCCGCGGCCGGTAACTACGGCCGCTCGGGCGCCGATCGTATTAATGCGCTGGATGGCTGGCGCGGAATCGCCATTGCGATTGTGCTCTTGTCGCACTTCGGAACGCTGGCCAACCACCTCCCCTTTGACCGCATATTGCTGGGCCGTATGGGCGTAGATTTTTTCTTCGTCTTATCGGGCCTGCTGATGTCGAACATCCTGTTTGTGAAACGAACGCCTTTAAAAACGTTTTATCAGCGACGCATCAGTCGAATATTTCCTGTTTTCATCACGTTTGTAACGCTGCTGTATGTCGGCGGGTGGTTATTCAAGAGTGCCCAGGAAACCGGTAACTATCTTTACACGCTGTTTTTTCTGCGTACCTATCTGCCGGAGAGTCCGGGTATCTGGCGAGCGGATCTGCCGATCAGTCATCTATGGTCGTTGAACGTTGAGGAGCACTGCTACGTAATTTTAAGTCTGATTACATTAATCTCGGCGCTGCGTTATCGGGAGTATTTTCTGCTGTTTGCGCTGGCGTTCGTGTCTATCGCCATTCGCTACATTTATGTGCGTTATCCGGAGATGACCGGCGACGTGGTAGGGCTGCGAACGGAAGCTGCGGCCGCACACCTGATGCTGTCGGCGGGCTACTTTCTTGTTCGGGACAAAGTGGCCGATCGGGTGTCATCCTGGATGCCGGTGTTGGCGCTGACGCTCGGTGTGTTTTGCTACAGCAAATACGCGCCCTGGCTGGCGAGTTTTACGGTAGCGCCGTTCGCATTCGCGTTTGCTGTGAATCACTTGCATCAGTCACCGCGATGGCTATTGGCGTTTTTCTCATTCAGGCCGTTGCAGCTGCTGGGCATCTGGTCTTACTCCATCTACCTGTGGCAGGAGCCGTTCTATCGGGCCTCCCAGCACGGGGTTCTGGAGTTTACCGGACAGTCTCTGCTGTGGCTGACCGCCGCGATGGCCACCGGCCTCGCCTCTTTCTATTGGCTGGAAAACCCGGTTCGCCGTTTTCTGAATAATCGATGGGCCGCGTGATTACGGTCCCGGCGGCCGAAAGCTAATCGCTGTAAATCGACCAGCGATCTAAGTTTCTGGTTTCATTCCGCATTATTGGCCTTATTGTGGCCAGAAATATCTAATTTTGGGGCTGTTGCGTATAATTTGCCCGATAATCGCCCTCGAAACGGTACAAATTGCGTAGTTTGAGACCCACGTCGTAGGCATAGATGACAGAAAAAGTCACAGTTCATCGCTATGTTACGGACGCCGTACACATTTTTTGAAGAGGACCCCAGCTGGAACCAGGTATGACAAGTCGCGGATCAGATAATGGACAAGCACTACCCTATCGCCGGGTGTATTCGGGCATGCCCGTGTACAACGGTGAACGTTATCTTGAAGAAAGTATAATAAGCAATCTTTCGCAGACGTTTGACGACTTTGGGCTTATTATCGCCGACAATGCCTCCACCGATCGGACAGGTGAAATCTGTCAGGACTACGCCAGCAAGGATCCCAGGATCGTCTACATACGCAATCCCGAGAACGTGGGCGCCGCAGGAAACTACGCGAAGTGCTTCAAACCGTCCAGCTGCGAATATTTCCGCTGGTCGAACGGCGACGATCTGATCGATCCGACGCTGATCGCCGAGTGCGTTGAGGTGCTCGACAAGCACCCGGATGTGGTGCTGGCTTACGGCAAGACCCGGCTGATCGACGGCGATGGAAAGCTGATCGAGAACTACAACGACAATCTGCATCTTCAGCAGGACAATCCAGCTGACCGGTTTATCGATTGCCGTCAGCGCACCGGATTGAGCAACGTGCTGTACGGACTCATGCGTCGGGACCAGCTCGCTAAAACGGCCCTGTTTGGAAATTTTGTGGCTTCGGATATGAATTTGATCGCCGAGCTGACGCTCTACGGCAAGTACTACGAGCTGCCGGACACACGATTCAGTCGTCGTATGCACGAGCTTTCCAGCAGCCATGATCGTAACGATGAAAATTTGCAGCGCAATTTCTGGGATCCGTCCAAACGAAGATTGCTCATGCAGCTATGGCGAGGTCATTTGGCCTACTACTCGGCCGCGCGCCGGGCCCCCTTGTCGGCCAGTGATCGCCGACGAATCTATCGATATTTAACCAAAACGATGTACTGGACCAAAGGTGAACTGTTCACAGAGTTGGCCAACTACCTTCGTTTTGGACTACTAAAAAGCTCTTAAAAGCAAACTTAAGGACACCATTCACATGAAAGTTTTGGTTACAGGACATCGCGGATTTATTGGTACCAACCTGGTGCCTATTCTCACTAAGGCTGGTTACGATGTTGTTGGACTCGATACCGACTTGTATCGGTATTGTACGTATGGCGATTCTCCGGAGTCGATCCCAACGATTAACAAGGATGTTCGCGATGTTGAGCCCGAAGATCTGAAAGGCATTGATGCGGTTGTTCATCTGGCCGCTCTGTCCAACGATCCTCTTGGTAACATCAATCCCGATCTGACCTACGATATTAACCACAAAGCATCCGTTCGCATTGCCGAAATTGCACGGGACGTTGGCGTTAAGCGCTTTCTGTTTGCATCAAGCTGCAGCATGTATGGAAAAGCGGGCGACGAAGATGTGTTGGATGAAACGGCTAACTTCAATCCGGTAACGGCCTACGCAAAGTCCAAGGTATACACGGAAAGAGACGTGGCCCCTATGGCTAGCGACAGTTTTAGTCCGGTGTTTCTGCGCAACGCGACGGCTTACGGCGTATCACCTCGCATCCGGTTTGATCTGGTGATCAACAACCTGACCGCGTGGGCGTACACCACCGGCAAGATTCTGATGAAGAGTGACGGTACACCGTGGCGCCCTCTTGTGCACATCGACGACATTTGTCAGGCGGTGGTGTGTGCGCTGAAAGAGCCTCGTGAAGTTGTTCATGGTCTGGCCGTTAACGTCGGCTCAAACAATGAAAACTATCAGATGAAAGACCTGGCGAAATACGTGCATGAAATCGTACCCAACTGCGAGATCGAGTACGCGGACGGCGCGGGACCAGATACGCGCTCCTACCGCGTCAATTTCGATAAGATCGGCCAGGTTTTTCCAACCTTCAAAACCACCTGGACGGCGCGCAAGGGTGTGCAGCAGTGCTATGACTCCTATGTGCAGCACGGGCTCAACAAAGACGACTATGAAGGCATTCGCTATAAGCGTATCGCCCACATCATGAACCTGATTGAAGAAAACAAGCTCGACACTAATCTTCGCTGGCAGATCTAGGTTTCGCCGGGAATGACCCGTCAGGTTTATAAAAGGTACAGCACATGAAATTTACGGAAACCAGCGTCGCGGGCGCTTACGTCCTCGACGTTAATCGCATTGGCGACGATCGCGGGTATTTTGGCCGATTGTGGTGCGAGAAAGAAATGGAAGACATGGGTTTGGTTCATGTCATCAAGCAGTCCAATATCGGGTTCAGCCCGAAGGCAGGAACGCTGCGCGGTCTGCACTATCAAACGGCTCCTCACCAGGAAGTCAAAATTGTACGTTGCACCCGCGGTTCGGTTTGGGATGTGGTTGTCGATCTTCGACCAGAGTCTCCGACGTTCAGAAAATGGTATGGCCTTGAGCTGAACCCTGACAATGCATCGATGCTGTATGTGCCAGAAGGATGTGCAACGGGTTATCTGACGCTGGAAGACAACAGCGAAATCTATTACAACACGTCGGCGATGTATGCCCCGGAACACGCCACTGGAGTACGCCACGACGATCCGGCATTTGGAATCGAATGGCCAGGCGAACCCACGGTGATGTCAGACAATGACGTCGCATGGGAAGACTTTAAAGTTTAAAAGGAACATAAATGATCATCGTAGATACAGCCATTGCCAAACGCGTTGCTGAAGACCGACCGATTCGGGTTGCCATGTTTGGCGCCGGATACAGTGCAAAACACATTTGCTCGCAAATACTCAGCTCCTTTCCCGGTATTCATCTGGCGGTGATTTCCAACCGTACTCTGCAGCATGCCAAGGATACGTATGCCATCGAGAACGCACCGGATGTGGTTACCGTTAATACGGCTTCTGACCTGAACAACAGCATCAGGAAACGACAGTTTGCGGTTACCGACAATCCGGATGCCGTGTTCGAGTGCGATCAGATTGATGCAATTATTGAAACCACGGGCGAAGTGGAGTTCGGCGCCTGGGTGGCGCACAAATCCATTATGGCCGGCAAGCATACAATCGTTCTGAACTGCGAGATGGATGCCACGGTTGGCCCGTTGCTGAAACACTATGCAGATCAGCAGGGCGTTATTTATACCAACACCGACGGCGATGAGCCGGGTGTGGCGTCAAACCTGGCGCGGTTTGTGAAAACCATTGGTCTCGAAGTGGTTGGCGCAGGCAACCTGAAAGGCTTCTACGCGGTTCACCGTACGCCGGACACGCAGCGTGAATTTGCCGAAGCCAACAATCAAAAACCCCATATGATGACGTCGTTCGTTGACGGTACGAAACTGTCGATGGAGCTGTCGGTACTCGGTAATTCTTTGGGCTTTGGCGTGGACAAACGCGGTATGCACGGCGTCGACTGCGACGATGTGCGTACGTGTCTTGAACACTTTCCGGAGGGCGCGTTTAAACCGGGGCGAGGCGTGGTGGACTTTCTGCTGGGAGCCTCCCCTTACACGGGTGCTTTTGTGGTGGGCCACTCCGAGCATCCGATGAAACAGGACTATCTCAAATACCTGAAGATGGGTGACGGTCCGTTTTACGTGTTCTATACGCCATTTCACCTGCCGCAGCTTGAAATACCGATTACGGTATCAAGAGCCGTATTGTGCAACGATGCTACGGTCGCACCGAAAGGACGTCCGTACTGCGAGGCGGCTGCCATTGCCAAACGCGATTTGAAGCCAGGCGATACGCTCGATGGTATTGGCGGCTACACCGCGTATACCTTGATCGACAACTTCGAAACCAGCCTGAAAGAGGGACTGCTGCCAATGGGTGTCTCAGACGGTTGTGTCGTCAAACGCCCCGTTGCTATCGACACGCCGATTACCTATGCGGATGTTGAGCTACCGAAAGATCGACAGATTGATCAAATGCGCAGCGAGATGATTGCTACTTTTTTTAGCTAGAGACGTTTTAGTAGCAGAACGGCGGGCGAGGCAGCGCGCTGTCGGTCAGCTGGATTCTGCCGAAGCCAATGAGCCATCCGGCAGGGTGGCGACGTGCTGGGGACTCAGGTCAAGCATGGCCTGATCCATCCAGTAGCGGGCCTCGTGGGCTACTTCTTCCGGCGTTCGTCCAGTGGTGTCAATCACCGGTCCAACTCTCATCGTAATAGTGCCTGGAATTTTTGCCAGCTTGTCGTTAGGCCAGTGGTCGGCCGCGTTGTGCGCAACAGGAATAACGGGAACGCCGGCTTCGACGGCAAGCAGTGTCCCGCTGTGACCCCATCGACCCATGCGGCCTTTGGGAACTCGCGTGCCCTCCGGAAAAATCATCACCCAGGTGCCTTCGGACAGGTGCTGCTTGCCCTGTTCAAGAACCTGTTTAACCGCTGACCGTCCGGCTTTGCGGTTAATCGAAATCGATTTTATGGACGCGAGCGCCCAGCCCAGTATGGGCACCCACATGAGCTCGCGTTTTAGAACGATTACCTGTCGCGGGAACACGATCAGCTGCGCCAGCGTTTCCCAGATAGAAGAGTGTTTAAGCAGTACAACGCAAGCCCGGTCGGGTAGAGCGTCTGCGCCTTCGACACGCATATCTACACCGCAGAGAACTTTTAGCAACCAGACCATGGTGTGCGCATACGATGGTACCAGTGAGCACCGTATTCGGTGAGGCAATGGCCATGCCAGCGTTATGGCAATTCCCCATGGAATAACCAGCAAGCCGCAAATAAGCGTGAATATTAGTCCGGTAATGTATCTCACAGTGTCTTGGTATTGCTCATGGAGAAAAGTTTATTCGGCTTCACTGACAATCGTGTTTACGGCATCCAGCAAATCATCGTATACCGCAACACCCGAATCTGAGGCCAGCTTCTTCTCGGATTTGTTACCGTTTCCGGTTCGTACAAGTATCGGTGTGGCTCCCGCTGTCCGGGCGGCTTCCAGGTCTCGCATGGAATCGCCGATGGCGGGAACGCCTTCGAGGTTTACGTGAAAACGCCGGCGGATCTGTTCGAACAAACCGGACTTTGGTTTTCGGCACGTACATTCATCGTCCGGTGTATGAGGACAGTAAAAGACGGCCGCAATTTCTCCGCCAGCCGCCTGCACCTGATCGTGCATTTTTCGCATGACCGCCGCGAGCGCTTCGTGATCAAACAGGCCGCGACCTACGCCGGACTGATTGGTGGCGACTACAACCACGTAACCGGCCTGATGCAGTCGGGCGATGGCCTCCAGGCTGCCAGGCAGCGGTTTCCATTCGGAACAGGATTTAATGTAGGCACGCGAATCGCGATTGATTACGCCGTCTCTGTCCAATATCACCAGTTTCATGGGGTGGCATTGTACCGGTAAACGTTCGGCGCAAGTAATAGGCATTTGCGCGGCCCGGCCGATTTGGCCGGAAAGGGCCGTTTTTCGGACCCGGTGATATATGAAAGACACGGGGAACGGAAGAAATGACGGAATTCGCGTTCATTTGGCGCTTATTAGAATGACATCGTATGTACCCCGATGTTGAACCAACGGAATAATGTACAGCATTGTTCGATTGCCTCCCTTTATGGCTGGCCCGGCGCAATTTGCTCCGGGCCTTTTTTTTGGATGCCGCCACTCTTCTCCGATCCCATTATTCGGCCGCCCGATTTATCCGCCGGATGCCCGCATTGATCATGTTTGGCCCGCTGCCCGGCGGTTTTGGGCGATATCGTGCTCCTGTGAAAAAGGAGAACGCGCAGTGAAGAATAGGATTTATCTCAAAGTAGGCATGATTATTCTGGTGGCCATACTCTTGTTAATACCCTTGGGTATGATCGCAGGCGTGGTGTACGAGCGAAGCGCCTATCGCAACGACGTAATCCGCGATATCGAACGCACCTGGACCGGGTCGCAGACGCTGGCGGGGCCGGTGCTGGCGGTACCCTATCTGGTTGATGTGACGGAATCTTTTACCAACAAGAAGACCGGATTAAAAGACACCCGCACGCGAAGTTTGGAGAAACATCTCTATCTTGTTCCGGATTCGCTTCACATAGACAGCCGTGTCGACACCGAAAGCCGCTCCCGCGGTATTTACACCGTTCCGGTATTTACCAGTCAGCAGATCATCCGCGGAGAATTTCGTGTGTCTGATCTTGATGCGCTGGCCGAAACCACGGAGGGATTCGTGCGGTGGGGAAATCCGACCTTAAACCTGCTGGTATCAGACATACGGGGAATCGGCGCCAATCCGGTTCTCACGTGGAACGGCGTGAGTCATTCGTTCGCGGCGGGCAGTACGGTGCCGCATTTTCCGGCCGGCATTCATGCTGACGTCGAACTGACCAAAGGCGCGACCCGGTTTCCGCTGGAAATCAGCCTGCCCTTGCGCGGCAGCCAGGGCCTGTCCTATGTACCGCTGGCGAGAGAGCTGCAGACCGCTATACAAGCCGGCTGGCCACACCCCAAATTTGACGGCCAGTTTCTGCCTGAAAAACGCGACATCTCGGATTCCGGGTTTACGGCCACATGGCGCATGTCTGCGTTCGCGACAAACGCACAGGCCAAACTGAATGAGTGCGTTCTAAACGACGAATGCCATGCCGTGAGAAATCTGGCATTTGGCGTGAAATTCTTCGAACCCGTTGACATCTACGCCAAAGTAACACGATCAGTCAAGTATGGAGCGCTGTTCATAGCGCTAACGTTTGTCGCGTTCTTTCTCACCGAAGTACTCTCCAAATCGCGGCTGCACCCACTGCAGTACGCGCTGGTCGGTCTGTCTCTGGCCGTGTTCTATCTGCTGCTCATCTCGCTGTCGGAGCACATTCCGTTCGCCGCCGCCTATCTGATCGCCACCCTGGCCTGTACGGGCCTGATTGGCGTGTATCTCGGCACCGCTCTGGGCAAGAAGAGCCTGGCACGAGCGATAACGGCCGGCATCACCCTGCTGTACGCCATGCTGTTCGGCATTCTGGGCTCAGAAGACTTCGCATTACTGATGGGCAGCCTGCTGCTTTTTGCCATGCTCGCCACGGTCATGATGCTGACACGGGGCATAGACTGGTATGGCCTCGGCAGCACCGACGACCCTCTGACCTGATCACCACAATATTGGACAGGCACGGCAGACTGGATCTAACACTGAGACCATTCTGGACAGGCACAGCAGAACGGTTCTAAAACCAGACCATTCTGGACAGGCACAGCAGAACCGTTCTAAAACCGGCTCATTCTGGACAGGCACGGAAGACCCGTTCTAAAACCAGCGCGCCTCTGGACCAGCATTTCTGGACAGGCACAGAAGACCCGGTCTGAGTTGCTATCGAGGTGATGTCGATTCTATTTACAGTTTCAGGTTAATCTCGGGTTCGAAGCGGCTCGTTTCTGATTCTCTCAAAATATGCCTAATATTTAATCAATTTGATATCAATACTTTGTGCTCATTATGTCACCGAGAGGACGCTGTTATGTCAATGTTGGTCCAATTCTTGCTTTACTTATAAAGCGCGACGCTGCGATGTGTATTCCGTAGCGCCTCCGGGATCGGAACTGAAAACACCAGGCGCTCTTACATATTAATAAGTAATCAAGGATTAGGGATGAATTTCACCAAATCACGCAAATTTTTCATGGTTCTGACCGCCATTTTCGCTTTGGGCGCGTTCCAGGTACCTGCTTCGGCAACATTTATTGACGGCGGCATCGGTTTTGGCGGTCTATTTACCCCAACCGGCGGTACCGGCCTGGATCTTAGCGATGCAACGGGCATCGATATCGGTTTTTCCGTGGTTACGACGGCAACCGGCGACTTTGGCCCGGCGCTGGGCTCTAACGCAACGTTTAATCAGCTGGACTTCAACCCTGCCAATACGCCTGTGACGCCATTGTGGTCAGTAGTGGCGGGCGCCATCACATACAGCTTTGATTTGCTTGATGTTTCTCTGGATTTCCAGGACGCAGATCAGATCAACCTGTCCGGAACCGGAATCGTTATGGCCAACGGATTCGATGATACGCCCGGAGCGTGGACCTTTTCCGGCCAACAGGGTAATATTTTCTTTACGTTCTCAAGCATCACCATTGCTGAGAATGTTGCTGAGCCATCAACCATTTTGCTTTTGGGCATTGGATTTTTGGGCCTGGCCCTGATGCGCAAACGCGTCAGCTAATATAAAAATACAGTTTTAGGGGGAGGGTATCGAGCAGGTACACATGGCTTCGATACCATTGGCGGCACTAGCCGCCATCAAATAAAAACGGATTTGTTGTCTCAACAAATCGAACAGGATAAAAAAATGATTAACATCCAATTGAACAAGAAAATTGTGGCGACATGTGCTGCGCTGATGATGATGACGTTTTCGGCAACCACTTCTGCTGCGCTCATTGATGCTAATAGCGAAATTGCGCTTTTCGGCACCTATACGACGGATAACGCTGACCTGACGCTGGCCACCGAGATCACCGGCATGGATGCACTTATTGCGGCTGGCGCCAACGACTTTGCGTTCTCAGTCGGCGGTTCAGCTTCGTTCAGCACAATTGTCTTTAATCCTTCGACACCAGGCAGTGTATTTACGTTTGCAGGTGGCGGTGAATTTACCGCTTCATCGATTGTTGTTGATCTGCAGACTTCATCGGCACTGGATTTGACAATGGCGGGCGTTTGGAGCCTGGCCGGTTTTGACGACACGGCGGGTACGCTGATTCTGACAGCCGATTCACTCGGTGAAGGGCTGTTCACATTCTCAGCTTCCGGAACCGTTCAGCCGATTCCAGTTCCTGCTGCCATCTGGTTGTTTGGCACGGCTTTGGCTGGTCTTGGCCTGACGCGACGACGCGCTGCCTAAGCAGACTTACATGTTCGATCTAAAAACGGCAGCCTTGGGCTGCCGTTTTTTTTGCCTTCTAATAGCTGCAAACTAAAGAGTCAACGGCCCCTTTCGATGTCCTGTTCGCCAGATGCACCACCCGCAATAGACCTGCCCCCTTTTGACCCCGCGTCCGACCCTAATGTGTAGATCTCCCTTTATAACTCCGTTTTCCAGGCGCCTATGAGCCACCGAATCACAGACTCAATGGGGCGGATCCTCTCTACCGGCCGGGCTGTGCGAGCCCCGCTAAAATTAATTCAATAAAAAGTCGAATTCGTTGAGGGAATATCCAAAGCCGCGTCGCTTTGATAGGTAGGCATCAAGGATTCGATGCAAATGTCGGTGAATCAACGCCACCTAGATTCACCGAAGACAGTAAGGACAAGGAAAGCACCCTGCCCGGTATGATTCGTCATGCCGGGCAGTTGTGCTTGTCGCTAGCGTTGCCCGGTTGCCGTAGTTCTGCGACCGGAGCCCCGGGTTTTCGAAACCTCTCCCAGAGGCCGTATCGGAAACACATTGGTACCAGAATACTCCTCGGTGGCACGTCGACCCACCGGCGTCAGCGATTGGCCAATCAGCTCACCGAGGTCAGTGTAGCTTGACTCCGAAGGATGGTAGCCGTCGGCTGCAAATTTTGTCGGATCCGGTTCAAATTCCACGGGCAGGTGTCGGGCACCGGGCTGCTCGTTGGCCACTCTTCTTGCGATGCGATCAAAGGTCTTGGCCCTCATACCCAGAATCCACCGCAGTGGTCTCGGTAACAGCGGGAACGCGCCAAGCGGAGGAACGCCAAGCACGACAATCTGGGCGTTGGGCGAATGCTCGTGAAGTGACGACACGATGCCGCGCAAATGCCGCCCGAAGGTAGACGATCGCTTGAGGCCGGTTACGTCGTTGACTCCGGTTGAAACGACAATGACGTCGTACTCCTGAGCCGGTATGCGGGGAATAATGCTGCCGCGCAGGGACTCGGCGGTTGCACCAATTTTGCCCATCGCCGTCCATTCAACGCAAACGTCAAAGCGTGATGCGATGGACTTCGCGGATTTGCCAACCAGAGCGTTAACCAGGGAGCCAGCACCGACACCGGCAATAATTGAGTCGCCTACTGCCAGAAGTTTGCTGCGGTCACCCTCACCAACACAGCCGGTGTTGTTGCCGGCTGCTCCTGCAAATCTCGGTGCGGTTCTTCTGACGATGAGAGCCTGTGGTACTACTAACGGAAATAAAGTCCAAAATGCTAATCGCTTGATCATAACTACGCCCTGCTTCCCCCAACCTTAAAAATAGCAAGACGCCGTGAGAATGTCGTGAAAACGAGGTACTGGAAATCGCCCCGGGTTAGTCATGCCTGCGACTTCGAGACAAAGACCTTTAAAGATTCGATTGGGCGCCGTATTAACGGCTGTCGGCGCCGCCGGTCCTGCTAACAACCGACGGCACCTGTATTCACGATCAAGTCGAGCTGGCGTCGCACGTTGTGGTGACACCACTCGGACCCGGAGGACTCAGGAATAACTCGCTAAATATCGCAAGATCGAGGAAGTTAACAACTTTATCGTCATTCAGGTCTGCATCCGGATTCCAGAAATCACGGGTAGGATCGGAAAACATGGCCTGTGAAAACGTAAACAAGTCGGCGAAGTTAACCAGGCAGTCGTTACCGCTCGCGTTGTCAGATTCCGTGGCGCTGCCGTTCTTGGCGATATCACCGTCGCACGCGTTACCGTAACCGTCGTTGTCCGAGTCGAGCTGTGTCGGGTTGTCCCGGGTACTGCAATTATCGGAGCAACTCAGAATCTTGTCTTCCTCGAAGTCATCCGTACAGCCGTCGCTGCTCATGATTACCGTATCGACCTGGGCGTAACCGCCCCCTTCGTTACCGTATCCGAAGCACACGTACACCTGCGGCTGGCCGTCCTGGTCGCTGATATCAAACTCATACGCAACGCCGGGAGACTGGCCAAAACTGCCCTGAGGGTCGTTGACCAGCAGTCGAGCCGAATTAATACCGTTGTCCAGGGGGCCGAAAAACGGCGAGGGACCTACCCACACGCCAAAGAAGTCCTGCCCCGAAGTCTGACCTGGCTGATAGTTCACGACCAGCTGAAGGCTGCTTTGCAGCTTGAAACTCAGATCAACAGGCGCATTGCACACATAGGTCTCAACGTTGCTGGCAAGCAGGGACTCATCCGGGTCAGCATCCAGGCGAATTGCCGTTGCTGGTGCCAGGAAGCTCGAGTCGATGCAGGCTGCGGCACCGGGTTCGCCGGTGTGGTTACCCGGTGGAGACTGGGCCGTTCCGCACACGCCGTCGTCAGTCGTGCCCCACAGAACGTTAAACTCGCCCAGTATCTGCTGTTCAAAATCAGGATTGTCGAGCGGCCCGCCAATACCATCAAAGTCCTGAAACAGGTTAACGTTGGGATCAATCGTACAAATGCTGGGTACGGGAGATGTCGCCAGTTTGCCAACCTGCACGTTATCAATGGCAATCTTCAATTGCCCGGTGCCGGATACCAACTGAAGACCAAACTCGACTTCACCGGCGCCGGCATAGGGCCCGCCGGGCAAGTTGTCCAGATTGATGACCGTGGTTTCATACCGCTGACCGTTTGAACACCCGGGACTGGATGCACCAGTCAACCAGACGGCGTCACCGTTTATCGTGATCGCAAACAAGTCGTTTGACCCTGCAAACGGACAGTTTGCGTGCATCACATCAAATTTTAGCAGCCGGGCGGAAGTATCAAAGTCGGACAGCTGAAACAAACCCCACTCCTGTTCCGCAACGCCGCCAAGCTGCGCCCAGAACGCGCCGTTTCTCGCGCCAGCCGGCGAAGAAGCACACTCTTCGGTGTTGCAGACAATGGGACCGATGGACGATTCATTGCTCCAGGCCGCGTCTGGTCCAAATTCAAAACCACCGTCCTGAATAATATTGTTCGACTCAACCGTTACAAAAGGATCCGTACAGGTGAAGCCAGCTTCAATGTCGCATAGCCGCGTGCAACCGTCACCATCATCATTGTTGCCGTCGTCGCATTGCTCGCCTGGATCCAGAAAAGCGTTACCGCAAAGCTGGCCTCCCGCAGCCTGTGCTGACGTAGCGAACATCATGCACATCAGCAGCATGGTCAAAGACCGCAGTGATACTTTCGCTGGATTGCTTGTAAATAATGTCATCTGATCCCCCCTGGTTAATCGGTTTCACGCCTGGCGGCGGCTTCCCCTGCGATGGCCTGTATCCCCAGGTCGATCTGTTGCATGGCTGCAATTGAAGGCAAGACTCACAAGCATACCACTTGGACGGCTTGTTGCTCTCTACCGAGTCCTATTTAACATATTGTTTTATTGAGGATATTTCGCCACACAGGCGGTGCAGGCGCATACGCATGCCTGCTCTTGTCATAGCGACAAAGCCTGCGAAAAACCCTCAAAAGGGAGAATTTACTGGAGTTTCGAGAAATCGGCCGTATGCAGGAACAGGGCTCGAAGCGTGGAAAGCAGAGCCAGGCGATTGCGCCTCTTGCCCTCGTCCTCGTCCATAACCATCACGCTATCGAAAAACGCATCCACCGGTTCACGCAAACTCGCCAGGGTTTGCAGTGACTCCGCGTAGGCCCGGCTGGCCTGCAGCGGTTTGATGGCGTCAGCAACTTTCGTCACGTGGGCATACAGATCCTTTTCAGACGGCGCGTCCAGATGCGACGGATCCACCTCGGCCGGTATGGCGTCTTTGGCCGATTTGAGAATATTGGCAATTCGTTTATTGGCGGCGGCCAGAGCCTCTGACTCGGGCAGTTTCATAAACTCTCGCACGGCTTCCATTCGCTGGTAGAAATCCAGCGGTTGCGTTGGATTACTGGCGGAGACCGCCGCGAACATTCCGGCATTGAAACCACGCGACGAATCGTCCACGCAATAGCCGTGCAGTCGTTCTGTCATGTAATCAAATACGTCCTGAGCCAGCGGAGCGCTTTCGGTATACGCAGGCTTCTTGTCATTGGCAATACACGGCATGACCGACTCGGCCGCGGCTTCAAGCAATTCCAGCAAATCCAGATCCAGTTTGGATTCAATAATAATTCTCAAAGCGCCCAGTGCTGCACGGCGCAAACCAAACGGATCTTTGGTGCCCGTGGGCTTTTGCCCGAGAGCAAAAATGGACACCAGGGTGTCGAGACGATCGGCCAGTGCGAGCGCCTTACCCGTTGACGTTACCGGCAGGGCGTCGCCGGCGAAGCGGGGAAGATACTGCTCGGCCATGGCTTCTGCCACGTCATCTGATTCCTTGTCGTGTCGGGCAAAATAGCGGCCCATGACGCCCTGAAGGTCGGGAAACTCACCGACCATGCCTGTTAACAGGTCGCACTTTGATAGATTGGCGGCACGCGTGACGCTCGCAACATCGCCACCCATGTGCGCAGCAATGCGTTCCGCATTAACTCGCGTGCGCGCCACTTTGTCGGCCAGTGAACCAAGGCGCTTTTGAAATACCACGGCGTCGAGATCGGGAATGCGGTCTTCCAAAGACTTCTGCTTGTCGGTTGTCCAGAAGAACTCGGCGTCTGCAAGCCGCGGCGCCACCACCCGCTCATTGCCTTTCTTAACTTCGTCCGGCTGCTTGCTCTTAAGGTTACTCACAGTAATAAACCACGGAAGTATAGTTCCGGGGTCATCACTGTCTACAACCGGGAAATAGCGCTGATGGTCTTTGAGCGTTGACACCAAAACCTCTGGCGGAAGCTCCAGGTAGCGCTTGTCGTACTCCCCCGCTACCGGTACCGGCCATTCCACGAGTGCAGCAATTTCGCTGAGTAATTCGTCGTCGCTGATAACCGCTCCGCCACAACCACGCGCCGCGCCTTCAACCATTTCCCTGATCAGCTGGCGGCGTTCGTCAAAATCGACAATCACCCAGCCTTCGTCTTTCAGTCGCTCGGCGTATTCGCTGGCATGACCGAGTTCAATGGGCCCCGGTGCAAGAAACCGGTGGCCGTAGGTGGTTCGGCCGGTAGGCATGCCGATCAGCTTAGCCGGCACATGTTCTTTACCCAGCAGCATGACTGCCCAGTGCACCGGACGTACAAACTCTATATCCGAGTCACCCCAGCGCATGCGTTTTGGAATGGGTAGTTTGACCAATGCGGATTCGATGACATCCGGAATAAGCGACGCCGTTGACGCGCCCTTTTCCGTTCCTTCGTAATAGAGCCACTCACCTTTGTCCGTTTTGGTAGTCTGGATCTGATCGACGCTGATACCACATGTTTCGGCGAATTTTTCGGCTGCTTTGGTTGGGTTACCGTCGGCGTCGTAGGCAATTTTAACCGGCGGTCCGCGACGCTCTACCGCTTTGTCGGGCTGGGTTAACTGCAGCTCATCAAGCTGTATCGCCAGTCGACGCGGTGATGAGTAGGCGTGCATCCGGGCGTATCCAATGTTCAGCTCGGCCAGCTGAGTTTTAACGCTCGAGGCAAACGCGTTCTGGAGTTTCTCCAAAGCTTTGGGAGGTAGTTCTTCCATCCCGAGCTCGACCAAAAATGTGTCAGTACTGTTAGCCATGGTTGCCGTCACCTGCGGAGCCTTTCAAAAGAGGAAAACCAAGCGCTTCGCGACTGGCCAGATAGGCTTCAGCTACCGATCGCGCCAGCGTCCGTACGCGTAAAATGTAGCGCTGTCGTTCGGTTACCGAGATAGCCTGTCGTGCATCGAGCAGGTTAAACGTATGCGACGCGCGCAAAACCTGTTCATAAGCCGGGAAGGGAAGTTTTTCTTCGACCAGCTTGGTGCATTCTTTTTCGCATTGATCAAACTGGGCGAACAGTGCATCAACATCGGCCACTTCAAAGTTATAGCGACTCTGCTCCTGCTCATTTTGCAGATAGACATCGCCGTACAGAATGTCACCGTCGTCACTTTTAGCCCACACCAGGTCGTAAACACTGTCCACGCCCTGCAGATACATGGCTATGCGTTCCAGTCCGTAGGTGAGTTCGCCCATGACGGGTTTACAGTCGATGCCACCGGCCTGCTGGAAGTACGTGAACTGCGAGACTTCCATGCCGTTAAGCCAGACCTCCCAGCCAAGTCCCCAGGCGCCAAGCGTCGGAGACTCCCAGTTGTCTTCAACAAAGCGAATATCGTGAACGAGTGGATCGACGCCCATGGCGCGAAGCGAGTCGAGGTATTGTTCCTGGATGTTCAGGGGCGAAGGCTTGAGTACCGTCTGAAACTGGAAGTAATGCTGCAGTCTGAACGGGTTGTCACCGTAACGACCGTCGGTCGGCCGTCGGCTGCCCTGAATATAGGCCGCCCGCCAGGGCTCGGGCCCGATGCTGCGCAAAAATGTGGCAGGGTGAAAGGTGCCCGCTCCTACTTCCATGTCGTAGGGTTGCATGATGACGCAGCCGCGCTGAGCCCAGAAACTCTGCAAATTCAGCAGCAGGTCCTGAAACGTGTCGGGCGCCGGGTTGACGGCGGGCGTTGTGTTCATTTGTGTTCCCCTTAACCCGTCGTTCACTGGCGGGTCATATAATAAATGCTGAACTGTGCGGCCAGTATCTGTAGGCCAAAGCGGTCTGGTATACCCTGCTCCACCCGTCGTCGTGACCGTTTTGCGCACGCTGCAGCGATTCGCGCGTCTGCAAGAAGGTACTGGCCGGCGCCACAACACGGCAAATCGCTATAGTTGATCGTCGATGTCGCATTGCCGCATCGAACGGGCAGTATACATACGAGATCGAGTCTTGTGCAGAACCCCGTTTTGCACTAGCATAGAGCGCTTCGAATGCTCAAGCGCACTATTGTGGTGCATTCAGGAATCTGAATAATCCAAAAACAGGCATTTTCGGGCCTTTTGGGGTTGGCACAGTTTATGCAATCTCTGATCAGCCGTATAGCATTGTTTCGCACAGATGGTCTGCGCGAATCCAATTTTTGACATTTAATATTGTTCCGGAGGACATCATGGCATCGAAGGATGTGTTAGCACTCATAAAAGAAAAAGAGATCAAGTTCGTTGATCTGCGGTTTACCGACACCATTGGTAAAGAACAGCACGTCACGGTGCCCTCTCATCAAATCGACGAAGACTTCCTCTCGGAAGGGAAAATGTTCGACGGTTCGTCCATCGCAGGCTGGAAGGGCATTAACGAATCAGACATGGTGCTGATGCCAGACCAGGACACCGCCGTTTTGGACGTGTTTGCCGAAGAGCCTACTTTGAACGTTCACTGCGACGTTCTCGAGCCTTCAGATGGTCAGGGCTATATCCGCGACCCACGATCGCTGGCAAAACGCGCCGAAGCGTATCTGGCTTCGACCGGTATTGCCGACACCGCTTACTTTGGTCCAGAGAACGAATTCTTTGTGTTTGACGATGTTCGTTTCGGTGACGAAATGGGTCGTTCATTCTTCGCGATCGATTCCATCGAAGCGGCCTGGAACAGCTCAAAAGAATACGCCGAAGGTAACTCTGGTCATCGACCAGGTGTTAAGGGCGGCTATTTTCCCGTACCACCTGTCGACACGCTCCACGATTTGCGCTCAGCCATGTGCCTGGCGCTGGATGACATGGGCTGCCAGACCGAAGTACACCACCACGAAGTGGCAACGGCAGGTCAGTGCGAAATCGGCGTTGCGTTCAACAGCCTCGTTCGCAAAGCGGACGAAGTGCAAATTCTCAAGTACGTCGTAATGAACGTTGCCTCCGTTTACGGCAAGACGGCTACGTTCATGCCCAAACCTCTGGTGGGTGATAACGGCAGCGGCATGCACGTTCACCAGTCTTTGGTTAAAGACGGCAAGAACCTGTTTACCGGTGACAGCTACGGCGGCCTTTCAGAAACTGCTCTGTACTACATCGGCGGTATCATCAAACACGCCAAAGCACTGAACGCGTTTACCAACGCCAGTGTGAACAGCTACCGACGTCTGGTACCGGGTTTCGAAGCTCCGGTGAAGCTGGCGTACTCGGCGCGCAACCGTTCGGCCTCGATTCGTATTCCGTATGTTGCCAATCCAAAAGCGGCTCGCGTCGAAGTGCGATTCCCGGATTCAACGGCGAATCCGTACTTCGCCTTTGCCGCCATGCTGATGGCTGGTCTGGACGGTATTCAGAACAAGATCCACCCGGGCGAAGCCGCCGACAAGGATCTTTACGACTTGCCGCCGGAAGAAGAGAAGCAGATTCCTGAAGTGGCATTCTCGCTGGACGAGGCGCTTGCCGCGCTGGACGCCGACCGCGACTTCCTGAAAGCGGGCGGAGTCTTCAGTGACGACCTGATCGATGGCTACATCGAGCTCAAGGGCGAAGACGTTGCGCGACTGCGTCTGTCAACTCACCCGGCCGAGTTCGACCTGTACTATAGTCTTTAAGAACAACGACTTATAAGACTATTTGACTTAAGCGGGCCCGGACTCACGGTCCGGGCCCGTACGGTTACGGGGCCCAACCACAAAAGTTAACGGGGTTCCTGAGGAACCAATGCACCTGTTTCGTTGGTCAAATCAGTAAGTCGGGCTATTCTTGTGAACTATGACGTTAAAACATTGGCTGATAACTGGCGCGCTAGCCATCGCCTCCATCCCTGCGGGAGCCGAGCTCTATCGCTGGGTGGATGCGAATGGAACCGTGCACTACTCGGATACCCCACGCGAGGGGGCCGAACTGATTACGTTAAAACCGACCAACGTCATTCCGAGCCGAAGACCGACGCCTGCCCGAACTCCGGTGAACGTGAGGTCAGGCGAGGAGGGCAGCGAGCCCAGCCAGGAAGAAGTACCTGTCGAATACACGGCGGTCACCATTACGTCACCCACAGAAGATCAGACGCTGTGGAATCTGGGCGGCACACTGACCGTTCAGATCCAGGTAGAGCCGAAGCTTCAAAACGGGCATGGCGTGGTGCTGTTCTACGACGGGCGGCCAGTCAACACCGATCCGGTGGTGTCTTCCTCGATTACCATCGACAACGTCTTTCGCGGCCAGCATACCGTTCGCGCGTCGGTCAAAGATCTGGAAGGCAACACGTTATTCAACGGGCCCGGCGTCTCGTTCATGGTTCAGCAGTCCACCGGGGGTGGCCGCTAAAACCAGTTTCATCGCGTAACTCTTACGCCGCTTTCAGAACAAGCACGCAGCCGTGGTCCTGGTCGACACCGGCGTTCCAGTTGGCAGTTCTGTCAGGTGGCCACCATGGTCGCTAGTCCGGAGCACCTGAATCTGTATTCAGAGCAGACCGGTCTCGCGCTGCTTGATGCGCTTAACGTGGCCGTTCTCCTGGTCAGCGAACACCGCGTGCACTACATGAATCAGTCCGCTGAAGCACTTAGCGGAACGACCCGCAATCGCGTTGAGGGAATGAGTTTTGATGACCTGTTCGATTGCCCTGTCGACATAGAGGCTCTGGTCAGGCGCACGCTCGACACGAGCGGGTCGACGGAAATACGGGAAATCGAGCTGGTTGTGCTCAATGATCCGGAACACCGGCTCGATGTTGATATGACTGCCATGCCGTTCGACGACAATCTGGTCGTTCTCGAAATACGCGATGTGGCCAACCGACTGCGTATTGATCGTGACAACGAACTCAAGTCACAAAATTCAGTTAGTCGCACCATCATCAAGCAGCTCGCCCACGAAATTAAAAACCCGCTGGGTGGTTTGCGTGGTGCGGCCCAGCTGCTCGCCAGACGACTGCCATCGCCCGATCTGCAGGAGTACACGGACGTCATCATTCATGAGGCGGACCGACTCGTGCATCTGGTCGACGCCATGCTCGGGCCCAATCGCCCAACGCATCGCAAATCCATGAATCTGCATCGTGTGCTCGACCATGTGTTTACGCTGATCAGCAGCGAAGCGGGCGAACACGTTGACGTCATTCGAGACTACGACCCGAGTCTGCCCGACGTGCTAATCGATGAAGATCAGATTACGCAGGCTGTACTTAACCTGGCTCGAAATGCCATGCAGGCACTGGGGAAGCAGGGCACTATCGTTCTGCGTTCACGGGTTGAAGCGGGTTTTACGATTGGTGAAACGCGACATGCGCTGGTGGCACGAATTGACGTTCAGGATAGCGGCGAAGGCGTGCCTGAAGAACTCAGAGAACAAATCTTTTATCCGTTGGTGACGGGCCGTGTTGAGGGCGTTGGACTAGGTCTGGCGCTCGCACTGGATCTGGCTCATCGCCACGACGGACTCATCAAGTTACAGCCAGGCTCACCGACCGTGTTTAGCCTGTACCTGCCGCTTAACAAGGAAAAACAGTAGATGCCGCAGGATTCCGATATTTCAGTCTGGCTGGTAGATGACGATCCGTCGATTCGATGGGTGCTTGAAAAATCGCTGCGCGAAGCCGGCATGAGCTCAACCAGTTTTGAGCATGCCGAACCGCTGATTGAAGCACTGCACGACCAAAAACCCGATGTGGTGATTGCTGATATTCGCATGCCTGGAATGAGTGGCCTGGATCTGGTCGCGCAGCTGCAAACGGACGCACCGGATATTCCGGTAATTGTCATTACCGCTCATTCCGATCTGGAAAGTGCCGTAGGGGCATACCAGTCCGGGGCGTTTGAATATTTGCCCAAGCCCTTCGACGTCGATGAAGCCGTGCGACTCGTGCGCCGTGCTGCCAGCCAAAGCGGCGCGACGGACACGACGTCAAAACCGATGGTGTTTCCCGGTTTCATCGGGCAGGCGCCCGCCATGCAGGAGGTGTTCAGAGCCATTGGTCGACTCAGCGGCTCTTCCATGAACGTGCTGATCACCGGTGAATCGGGAACGGGCAAAGAGTTGATTGCGCAAGCGCTGCACGAACACAGTCCGCGGAAAGACCAAGCCTTTATTGCGCTCAACACGTCGGCCATACCGGCGGATCTGCTTGAGTCGGAGTTGTTCGGGCATGAGCGGGGCTCTTTCACAGGTGCGGATCGACAGCGCATCGGGCGGTTTGAACAGGCCCACAAAGGCACGCTGTTTCTGGATGAAATTGGTGACATGCCCTCAGCGCTTCAAACCCGGTTACTGCGAGTACTGGCCGAAGGCGAGTTCTACAGGGTAGGGGGGCAGCAGCCCGTCAACGTCGACGTTCGGGTGATAGCAGCAACGCATAAAAACCTGGAACAGAAAGTTGCTGATGAGGAGTTTCGCGAAGACCTGTATCACCGCCTGAACGTCATACAGATTCAGTCTCCACCGCTACGACAGCGTCCTCAGGATATTGAGGTACTTCTGGAACACTACCTGCAGGTTGCCGCAACCGAAATGAGCGTGGAGCCCAAACAGCTGAGTAATCGGGCACGCGTGCTGTTAACCAACTTTCGCTGGCCGGGGAACGTACGACAGCTTATCAATGCGTGCCGCCGTTTGACCGCGTTGGCCCCTGGCCGAGAAATCCGGGAGCAGGACGTTCCTGCCGAGTTGGGCGGCGGTCTGATCAATCATCGGGATGAACACGACTGGGCGCTTTCACTGGCACATTGGGCCGAGCGGCGAATTTCCGACAACGAACCGGAACTGCTCAAAGAAGCGATGCCGCTATTCGAACGTACATTAATCAATACCGCTATGGCGCACACCGGCGGGCGCCGGCAAAAAGCGGCGCAGCTGCTCGGGTGGGGCCGAAACACGCTGACTCGAAAAATCAAAGAACTGAACATCAAATAGGCGGCTTTCCGGCGAGTCCGGGTATGGATCGGAGCCTGTTGACGAGCAGTCGGATACAGGCGCAATGACAGGGGTCTGGTCGCCGAATCGGTGACGACGGACCGGTACCGGATCACAGTTCAGGTGCCCCACCCGGCAATTTCCCCCATTTGTCAGGGTTTCCCCTTAGCATGGTGCGCTGCGGCATGTTTTACATATCGCCTTGAATCTTAATGTCTTAGATGATTTCCAGGCTTGGTCACACCTTACCCGACAGGTCAGCCAGATGACGTTTCTCGCGGTTTTATCTGGCTTTTTCCAAGCGAGACCTGTTTCACGGATTGAAATTGATGCGACTGGTAACTTTTCTCTTCTAAAGAAAAAAGCCTGGAGCAAATCGTGTCAAAAGTGTGGATCGCCATCATCACTTCGGCCCTCGCGGTCGCGGTACTGGCAGCCCTAATCTATACCTCGAAGTCGGTTGATGTGGATGACTACAACAACCACTACCAAACCGTGAGCCTGATTGATCAGAGCGTGGCCAATTATGAGAGCCTGCTGGATCAGCTGTCAGCCGCTCGCCGGGATGGGCGTCCCACCGGGACAGGTGTAGCCCTCATGCGCGGTCGATTGAGTGCGAACAAAGAAGCCATTGTGGCTTCGCCGATCAATACGACCGGTGATACAGGCACCTTCAAAGTACAAATTCAAAAAGTCATCGAGTTATCCGATGAAGTTGAAGCACAGCAGAATTCAATCGGTAGTGCGCTGAAGTTTATTCGTGACAATGGCCCTAACGAGGTACAGAAACTCAGTGCCGCCGGATACGCGACTGAATCACGTGCGGTGTACAAGCTGCTGCTCAAGACGCTCGCTTTCGGTACACCCGGCGGTTCAGGCGATGCGAGCGAAATCGACGCGATGCTCGAAGGCCTCAGAAACAATAGCGATCTGCTGGGTAGCTCCATGATGGGTATGATCGACGCCATTGAACGGGTTCGCAGTGGACGCGAAGGTGTCGAAACGGCGTGGTCGGAACTGTCTGCCGTACCTATCGCAGCCACTACTCGAAATCTTCGCAACGTAATTACGTCGGAGCACGGCGAACGCACTCTCAACGCTCAGAATTCACAAACGTTGCTTGGCGTGTTCAGCGTATTGTTGTTTGGCGGCCTTGGGCTGCTGGGTTTTCGCCTTCAGCGAAGCTACAGCGAAATTAACGACGTTAACGACAAGCTCAAGGATGCCAACTCCGGCCTGGAAGCACGGGTTGAGGAGCGAACGAAGGATCTTGAAAAAGCGTTTGATGAGCTCAAAGAGTCACAGGTGCAGTTGGTGCAGGCCGAAAAGATGTCTTCACTGGGCCAGCTCGTTGCCGGTATCAGTCACGAGATCAATACGCCACTGCTTTATCTGCAAAGTAACCAGACTCTGATTAAGGAAACGCTTGGTCGCGTTGGTAACTTTATCCAGCTGTGTCACGACAAGCTGGTACCACGGGCGAATCCGACGGAAGACAAAGAAGTGATTCGAAAGCGCTACGTGCAGGGCTTGCAACAGCTCAAGACGGTGCTTATCGGCGAAGAAATCAAAGCGGATCTTGAAGAGCTTGTCGATCTGACCAATGACAACATTGAAGGCCTCGAGGAGCTGACCATTCTGGCGCAGGGTCTCAAAGACTTCAGCCGTCTTGATCGTGCGCCGATCGACTCGTTTAACGTGAACGACGGCATCAAACGAACACTGGTAATCGCCAAGAACGTTCTCAAATCAAAAGTGAACGTTGTTCAGAACCTGGGCGATGTGCCACCGGTTTCATGTTCCCCGTCGCAGATTAATCAGATCTTCCTGAACCTGATCAACAATGCTGCACAGGCCATGGAAGATGATACTGACGGTGAAATCAGGATTACCACCACCTCTGACAACGGGTTTGTATCGGTGGCGATACAGGACAACGGTTGCGGTATTCCCGACGAGATCATGTCCAAAATTCGCGACCCGTTCTTTACCACTAAAGAAGTGGGCACAGGCACCGGACTCGGACTGTCAATTTGCGAGGAGATACTGCGTTCGCATAACGGACGCCTGGATATCGAGTCGGAAGTTGGCGTCGGCTCCACCTTTACTATCCTGCTGCCTCACAAGGTTGAGGGCGAAAGCCAGAAGTCCGCGCTGGATGACGCATCAGACGAAGATGACTTTGATGGCAGTGCAATATTCAACTCGGATGCGGAAGAGTTGGATAGCGATTCCGTTGATTTCGCGCTAGTGAGCTAGAGACGAACATAATGAATGTAGCAGAAGCGACAGAGACACCTCCAGCACGTACCGGCAAGCCCAGCGTGCTGTTCGTCGACGATGAAAAGCGCGTACTGAACAGCATGCGCGCGATGTTTCGTCGTGACTATAATCTGTTTC